>CAZWWW010000114.1:0-8209 GCA_964637715.1 uncultured Phycisphaeraceae bacterium
CCATCTGCCAACACGCCATGCGTGCAGGGAAACGTGGATGTAAACAACGACACCACGGAGGGCAGCGTCCACGGTGCCGGCGCATACGCATGCTCGAACACGATTCCGTCTCGCGCCAGTGTATCGGTGTGCGGCGATGTACCCTTATGATACCCGTAGACACCTAGCCGATCCGCCCGCAACGTATCGATGAGGAAAATCACGACGTTGGGAAGGTGCGACCCGGTTGCTTGCGCACCGTCCGGCGCGTGAACAGCGCCCGACTTCGGCGCCCGGTCGCGCTGCACAAGTCCCCAGGCCAGCAGCATCGTAATCAACCCCAGCAACAAGGCGATCACGATCACCGGCCACGACCTGTCGGACGGGTGTTTCCCCATGCTTGGTGTCCGTTCACTGATGGCGCAGCCGCGCCGAATGCTGTTTGGTATCCGATGCGCAACACGACGTCGATGCGACGTCGCTACGTCTTCAGTGTGTACTTCCCATCGTCGAGCACGATCGCCATGCCCGCTTCTTCGAAATGGTTCAGGTAGCGGAATATGGTGCGCCGTGACGCATCGGTCGCTTTCATCATCTGGTTGACCGTCGCCCCCTTTCGCAGGAGCGTGGCCAACTGCTCGTGTCGACCGCTGAGCGACTGGTTACTTCTCATGTTCCTTATGAGCGATTGCGCGGTTTTTTTCTGCTTTCCGTTCGTTCCAAATCCACCCCGCGCCAGTGCGAATTCCAGCGCCCTAACCACCGTTTGCGATTGCAGATAGCTCGCGTTTTGCACTTCGATCTCTCCGAGAATGAATCGACACCGCAGCCCCCCATGAACTGCTTCACACTTATCGGAGATGCTACACCAAACCGTCACCCGTCGCCACTACCCGTGTTCCGCTGTAGCGCGATCTTGCGGGACCCCGCTATCGAGCGACAACTATGCCACCGGGGCGGCACCCATGGCGGCGTGGCGCACCTGTGAAATTGGTCCGCCCTGCCATGAGATGGCCCCGACGAACCTCTACGGATGAATGGTGCGGCTCATGCCGTTCGGTGGCACGATGGGGCACGAAATCCCCGTTTTCGAGCCGATGAGGGCCACAATACGACATGCCTAGGGTGATGTGGGCATTCGGACTGCGGCGGCGTCACAACACAGCACCGCGCAATAGGCACCTCGTGGCACAGCGAATCGATGTCGGACCCAGGTTCGTTGTTCGCGCAGCTATCGCCATCGCGTTGCGCGTTATCCGCCCTTTCCCTACATTCGCACTCGTGACGACGGGAAGATGGAAACCTTTCGAGACAGGATCGCTGAAACCATTGTGTTGCGCAAGGACCATCGACCCAACGTGGCGGCTTGCGTTCGTGGACGTCCGTAGTATGGTTCAACCCATGGTGTCCGCAGGAACGGTGATTCGTGTCGCCGGCAGGCACCAGACCGTGCGTAACCGCCACGACACGATTCCCGAGGGTGCGGCGCTCGTGACCGGATTCAAGCGATTCGCCTACACGTCGTTCGTGACGATGATCCGGGCTTACGCCCGTGTCTTTTTGGACATGCGCGTGTTCGGGCGGATGCATATACCACCGGGCCCCAAAATCTACGCGGCCAACCATATTACGTCGAGCGATCTTTATTGGATGCTGGCCGTGTGCCCCGAACCGATCCACGTGCTGATCGGTCCCGGGTATAGTTCGTCCCTGGCCGCGCGCCTGTTTGACTATTTCGAGCAGATTAACGTCATGCCCGCGCACCGGGGTCAGGCAGTCGGAAAGGCGGTAGCGAGGCTCCAACGCGGCGGCTCGGTTTATGTGGCTCCGGAAGGGGACATTCAGACGAACCAACAGCTTAACCGGTTTTACCCCGGGGTCGCCAGGATATACCGCCGCTGCCCCGTGCCGATTGTCCCGATCGCTTTGTGCACGCGACCGCAGGACATGAAGGCCTATCCGAAACTCGACATCAACGTCGAGGGTCGCATCTATCGGGGGGTGTTCGTGTTTCGTGGCACGTATGTCGTCAATATCGGCAAACCGTTTCGTCCTCGTATTCGCACGGGTCTCGACGAACGTGAAGACAACGAGCGTATCACGGTAGAGATCAAGCAGCGCATCGCCGCATTACTGCACACGGCGCGTACGCATGCACGATGACGCACGGCAGCCTGTTGAACCAAACCAGCCCACACAAGACGTGGGGGGCGTTTTGCGCTTGAATCCATTGGCCGACAAAGCTTCTACGCGGATTCATCCATCGGTGCTGACACCATGTCGTCGACCGGCTCGAACGGTGTGCCGCATTCGGGACACCGCATGATTGTTTGACCACGAAGATCATAGCCGCGGTTCATGCAGATGAGCACGCCGTGATGAATCAATTGGGATCGAAGCGACCGACGTAGGCGTGCTCCAAACCAGATCAGTATCAAAGTATTCAACACGAAGAGTGACGCAAAGGCGACCAGCAGAAAGACCGAGACAAGGTCGTACGGTGATCCTACTGCTTTGTCACACCTTGTTTTTGGGGTGGCATGGTGCTATAGCATTTCCCGTTTTTGTGTTCCGAGCCGCGGGCTTCAGCCCGCGCGATCTTCCCGGTCTCGATGCCGGTTCGGGTCTTCCAGAACCGGCACATGAAAACGATAAATGCTCTAGACGAGACGCCGCGGCCATGAATGGGGCCGACTCGAAATCGTTAAATGGCACGTCCTTGCGGCGACGCCGAATAGATGCTTGGAAAGATCCCGAATTCTTCCCGCAACCCACTTGACGGAGACTCGCTCATAGATGCAACCCACAACGATCCGTAAGAATAAGCTGTGACGCTGCACTACTATCTCTCGACGAGGGTGGTACAGGGTTCAACGTGCTGCACCACAACCCCCCTTCTGCGGTCTACCCGGCCCGCCAGATGGTGCCGTCCGCACGGTCTTCGAGGGTGATGCGCTCCGCGCTGAGCAGATTGCGAATCATATCGGCTGTCTCAAAGTCCTTTTTCTTACGAACGTGCTGGCGTACTTGAATGAGCACCTGCATGATCCGATCCGCCAACCCGTCATCATCCGACGTCGCGCCTTTTGAAGGTGGATCGAGGAACAGACCGATGAGCCGCGCGACGGCAATGAGGTGCTGCGTAGCCACAAGCAGATCGGCGCGCAACGTGACCGTGTCGCTTACCGCAACCGATGCGCCGCCAGTAGGCTTTTGCGGACCGCCGGCGTCGAGCCTGTGCTGTTCCACAAAACGATTCACCACCGGCGCGAAATCGAACAACGACGCGATCGCCCCGGCGGTATTGAAGTCGTCGTCCATGGCCTCGTAGAACTTCTCAAGGAGTTCGGCGCAGGCGGAACGCAGCGATTCGTCACCGATCTTGAAGACCACCGGCAGGACACGGGTCCCATCAGTCGGTCCGTCTGTCGCGCAGGCTGAAGCCTGCGGCTCAGATGGGGTGTTGCCCGGGGTTGTGTTGAGCACCGTACCACGCGGCAAGGAAACTACGCCTTCGTAGGGCGATTGCCCGCAGACGCGCTCGACGCGCTCGAACAAGCGATAAAACGTCTCGAGCCCTTTTGCCTTACTGGCGATTTCCGATTCCGAGTATTCGATCGGACGGCGATACTGCGTGCTCAGCACGAAAAAGCGGATCAACTCCGGCGGGTATTCCGCGAGCAGATTGTGCAGGGTCATTTTCTGCAGCGCGGCCAACATCTCCGGGCTGGCGTCCGACTTGGACACCTTCTTCGTATTGACGCGTGTCAGACCGTGGTGCATCCAATATCTGGCGAACGGCTGGCCACTGGCTGATTCCGACTGGGCCACTTCGTTTTCGTGATGCGGGAAGATCAGATCGAGCCCGCCGCCGTGGATGTCAAACGTATCGCCGAGATACCGGCTCGCCATCGCCGAACACTCAATGTGCCAGCCCGGTCGACCCTTGCCCCACGGCGAGTCAAACTTGACGTCGTCCGGCTCCTCCGGCTTGGCCGCTTTCCACAACGCAAAATCACCCGGGTTGCGCTTCTCGCCGCTCTTGAGTTCCCGCTGACCGGATTGCTCCTCAACGGAGCGATTGGCCAACTTTCCGTAATCCTCATCCTTCGTCACATCGAAGTAGACGTCACCGTCGGACGGATAAGCGTACCCCCGCTCGATCAGGCGCTCGATGATCGAGATGATGTCGCCAATGTGCTCCGATGCTTTGGGCATGATGTCGATCGTGTCGACGTGCAGCTTGCTCATAGCCTCGAGATAGTCTTTGGTAATGCGCTCAGCCAGCGCCACCACCGTCGTACCCTGCCGATCGGCTTCAACGATGAGCTTGTCGTCCACGTCGGTGATATTCACCACCCAAGTCACGTCATACCCGCGGTGCACGAGGTATCGCTTGATGGCGTCGAAAATGATCGGACCAACGGCGTGCCCCACGTGACTCGGCTTGTACACGGTCGGTCCACAGAGATAGATGCCGACCTTACCCGGGCGGATCGGAACGAAGGGTTCCTTCTTCCGGCTTAGTGTGTTGTAAATAACCTGACTCATAATCGACTGAATACCGAATACCCTGAACTTGTTGGAGCACCGAACGATCGCTTCACTGTGGCGCGCCCTAGTGCTTTGTCACACCTTGTTTTTGGGGTGGCATGGGCAAGCAAGTTTGCCCAGCCCACCCACAACGAACCCTAAGAATAAGCTGTGACGCTGCACTCGTGGAACGGCCTCTACGCCTCGTCTGCTTAGAACACCTTCGCCATAAGTACGGAACCAGTATCGCCGGCGCTTCGTGCACGTCCAACCCATCGCTTACTCTCGTCTGCCGAGTCGCCAGCGCCGAGTCGCCAGCGCCGAGCCGCGGGTGCCGAGCAGGTGGCACCCGTCGCTTATCGGATCGCCCAACGGCGACCTGATCGGCGCCTCCACGCTGTTACGCTTTGCCCGGCGCGTCCGGAGCATCCACCACGGTCGCTACCGCGGTGCAGGCGATCGCATCGGCGGTGCCCAGTGGTCCCATGCCTTCGTTCGTTTTCGCTTTCACGCTGACGCGGTCGACGGAAATACCGAGCAATTCCGCGATGGACTCGGCCATGGATCGCTTATGCGGGGACAACTTCGGTTGTTCGGCATGAACGATCAGGTCGAGGTTGTTGGGTTGGAAGCCCTTCGCTCTGATTTTACTCACCGCGTCGCGAAGCAATACGCGGCTGTCGGCGTCCTTGTAGGCCGCGTCCGTGTCGGGATACAGGTCGCCGAGATCGGGCAAACCGCTCGCCCCGAGCAGCGCATCGGTTACGGCATGAAGTACAACGTCCGCATCGCTGTGCCCCATCAACCCCTTGTCGTGATTGATCTCGATCCCAGCTACCACCAGTCGGCGACCTTCGACCAGTCGATGAATGTCGTACCCAACACCGACGCGCAATCAACCGCCTCGCTTTCCTCAACACCCAGCCACGCCATACAAGCGGATCAGCCGGATTCGATCGTCTGACGAGTAATCCGTTACAGCAACTCCGCCCGTACGGCGACCCACGGTACACCAAACGCCGCATTCCCCGAAAAGGGTAGCGTAGCGACAGGCGCTTCGCCGATCAACCGCCGCACCAGCCGCCGATTGGGTCGTCCGCCCCGTGCGCGCCGCCGCTACTCAGATCGTCAAAAAAAGTGACTCACCACGTCGAAACCATCCCATCCGCCAGAACGACACCGACGTCAGGCGCAGGAACAACCCCCCGCCGACGCGCCGCTATGGCATTTCCCGTTCTTGTGCTCTGAGCCGCGGGCTTTAAGCCCGCGCGATCTTCCCGGTCTCGATGCCGGTTCGGGTATTCCAGAACCGGCACATGAAAACGATAAATGCTCTAGCGGAGTTCCGGATAGTCCGACAAAGGCTGATCGTCATCGAAAAACTCTACCCACCGATCCACCTCCTCCTTCGAGACCGTCTCCGGTTTTTCGCGCCCGGGCGGCAATTCCGAATTACCGGTCCTTGAACCGCCGCGCGGCGCGGGCTTTTCCGGTGCGAAAAGCATTTCGATAAACGGAACACAACCGATAGCGGTTGCGCGGCGACGACGGGCTTCGTGGGCAATCGCTTTGTCATCGGTAACCACGGAGACGGTCGTCGGCTGGCGGGCGTGGCGGAGTTTGTCGACGATCACATCGTCGGCGCTCCGGGGCGCGGCGAACACAACGGTCATGCGTTTCGAGCTCATCTGCCTGGCTAGTGCACCCCGTGGCTCGGGTCCGTCAAACACCAACGTAATCCGCGAATCACCCCGATAAGCCCATCGTTCGACGACGCGGACGAGGGTTTCGCGCCCCACGTTCGGAACCGGCGCGTGGGCGTGCATGGCGAAAAGCAGGTTGTTTCCGTCGATGAGCGTATGACCTGTCATCGGGTAGTGGTCAGCGATTTAGGGATAGCGCTTGGCGAACCGGGGCGCAAACCATGAAGCGGGTTCATAGACTCGACCGCTCCGATCGCTCCACGACTTCGGGCCAACGATTCGGTTTGGAGCAAGTGCTCTTTTTGTGTAGCGGTCGAATCACTGTCTTATCCGGCACAACGACTCGCCTCGACGATACACAATATCAGAAAACGCGCTGATGCAATGCAGGCATAGCAACGGACCCGAACTCTTCAATCTCCGCCTCCGCAGCCATCCCGCAGCGCTACGCGCTCTGCCGCGAAGGTTCGGGCTGCACGTTCCGCTCGACAAACCCCGTGTCCAGCGTACCACTGATGAAGTCGGGATGGGCCATGACCTGCTCAAGAAACGGAATCGTCGTCTTGATCGGCTCGACCCGGAACTCGCGCAAACAGCGCTGCATGCAGCGGATCGCTTCTTCGCGCGTCGGTCTATGGACGATCAGCTTGCCGAGCAGCGAATCGTAGTGGCGCGAAATGCGGCATCCGTCGTGGGCGAAGGTCTCCACCCGCACACCCGGTCCGCCGGGTGCGCGAAAACGCTCAATCAGACCGGCGCTGGGTCGAAAGTCGTTCGCGGGATCCTCGGCGTTGATGCGGCATTCGATCGCATGACCGCGGGGTTGGATCGAACGCTGCGTCAGCCCGAGCGGCTCGCCGGCTGCGATGCGAAGCTGCGTGTGAACCAGATCGATACCGGTGGTCATTTCCGAAACCGGATGCTCGACCTGAATGCGCGCGTTGACCTCGATAAAGTAAAAATATCCCTTGGCGTCAACGAGAAACTCGACGGTTCCCGCACTGTAATACCCCGCGGCTTTGCACAGGCGGACCGCGGCGCTGCACATGTCGCGGCGGGTGCGGGCTTCGATGGCCGGTGACGGTGACTCCTCGATCAGTTTCTGGTGGCGGCGCTGAATCGTGCAATCGCGCTCGAACAGATGAACGATGGTTCCCTGCGTATCGCCCACCACCTGTACTTCGACGTGCTTGGGACGCTCGATCAACTTTTCGATATACACATCCGCGTTATGAAACGCAGCCGATGCTTCCTGCTGCGCCTGCTGGATCGCCCCCATCAGAGCCGACGGGTCGCGCACCATCCGCATACCCCGTCCGCCGCCGCCGGCTGACGCTTTGATCATCACCGGATAGCCGATCTTTTCGGCCACCGCGCGTGCGTCGCTTTCTTCGTCGATCACACCCGTGGAACCGGGCACGGTCTGAACTTTCGCCTTTCGGGCGACTTCGCGTGCCGAAGCTTTGTCACCAAGCAGACGCATCGCCTCGGCGCTGGGACCGACAAACTCGATGTTGCAGGCACGGCATTTCTCAGCAAACGCCGCGTTTTCAGCAAGAAACCCGTACCCCGGATGAATCGCGTCCGCACCCGTCACTTCAGCGGCACCATATCGTCGTCGTGAGTGGGGTCATGATGGAACAAGGCCAGGGCGCGCACCTTGGCTGCACAAGCCACCGTGGCGGCCATCTGCGGCGTGCTGTGCCCCCAACCCTGGCGGGGGTTCGCCACGTCGAGGTACTCACCCTCGGTGAACTGTGCATCGTGGATCAGCAGATCTGCGTCGCGCGCGAACTCGGTCAACCGTTTGTCTCCGCCCACGTATCCCTCCGTGTCGGTCGCATAGACCAGCGATTTGCCGCCCCATTCAATGCGGTAGTGATAGACACCTTCCTGCGGGTGAGCATAACTTTTCTGTGCGTATATCACCACGCTCCGGGAGTCCGAGATGGGAGGGTCGCGGTATAGGTGGCGGAATTCGGGCGGCTTGTTGC
>CAZWWW010000115.1:0-8174 GCA_964637715.1 uncultured Phycisphaeraceae bacterium
GGGGTGGGGGGGGGGGCCGTTTATAGCTATGTGCATCTGTCAGGCGCTCCTTCAATACTAGGTGGCGTCATCTTCCGCATCGAGACCGGTGGTCTCGCTCGATTGGCCCGCGTCTGTTGCCGACGAATCTCCCGCAGCAAGCTTAAACTCACCAGGCTTGATCACGCCGGCACTGATCGTAAACCGCAGGGCTTCGTCAATCGACATCGCCAGTTCGACGGTGTCTCGCCGTGGAACCTGAATCACATACCCGGTCACCGGCGTCGGTGAGCTCGGTATGAATACCGTAACCAATTCGTCCGGTACGGTATGTTGGAGCCTCCGCATCGGGGCTCCGGTTACCAGCCCGAGCGACCACAACCCCTTTCGGGGATACTGGACCAGCAACACACCGGAAAACTCCACCTGGCGCTCGGTCAGCAGGAAATCCGTTACCTGCTTGACGTTTGGATAGATCGCCCTGATGAGCGGTATCCGGAACAACAGGCTTTCCATCGCGCGCCAGCTCGCGCGCCCGATGAAGCTCGCAAGAAAGAAACCAATAAAGTATACGAGAATGATCGCAATCAGGAAACCGAGCAGCCCGAGGTGGTACTTCCTGAACGCGATTTCCCACAGCGCCTTGTTTCGTTGCTGTTGCGCATACGCCCTTTTCTTCCCGTTCGGGCTGTCTAACGCCTTATGGTGGATGATCTTGTATTCGATCGTCAACCGGCGCCCGTCGCTGTCCCATTCGTTGAGCGGCGTACCGTAAACCAACGGATCCCGTTCCACGTTCACAAAGCCCGGCGCCGGGACGGCACTGACCGCGGAACACAACTGTTTCAAGCACCAGGTGATCTGAACGCCCACGTTGTCGTTCACCAGGCGATAGGACCACACCAGGATCGCGAACGTCAAAAGCGTCGGGACCAACGCCCCCAGACCGCGTAGAAAGAACCGGCGGAAATCTCCCGAAAAGCTCTCCGATGCCACGACATCCCTGCCTGAATCGCCACTAACTAAAGGCCCTGGCCACTCGTCTCATCCCGCGCACGCAGACTTCCCGAACCCGAGTGCTCCAAACGATCGAACGCGGACACTGTAGGAACCGGGTCGCGCCCCGTCAACGGCGCACGTTTCACCGTGGGACGCTTGCGCGGCTGTCGATTATAGCGTACCATTTGCGGCATGCCCGCTGAGGTATATTCCGGAACCAGAGAGGCTGTCCCGCGCCGCAACATCCTCGTAGCGTTGCTGCTGCTGGTCGGCACGAGCCTGCTCGCCGGTGTGATGGTGCGCCAGCGGAGCGGCGTTCGGCTGGCGGAACCGGTTCGCCTTAAGGGCTGGACGGCGTCAGTCGCGGCACCGGCGGGGTTTGCGCTGCGCAGCACGGCCTACTACGAGCGCTGGCAGATGGCCCTGTTCCTCGGTCCGATCCCCCCAAACGAATTGATACACTTGATGGTGTGGGAGCGCCCGGTCGAACGGGGCGTCCACAACGACGTGCTCGCCGAGGCGGTACTGCGCATGACCGGGTCGTTGCTCGGTCGTGAGGTGGTCAAGGCACGAACCATGGCAGGTGAGCCCGAACCGATGATGGGCGACGTACCGGCTGCCGAGGTCTGGTCGCCTTCGTTGTCCATCGCGGCACGCGCGGGCGTGCGCAATGGAATAGCCTACGGCGTATCGATCTCGGGTCAGGGCGCACCGCTTTCAGCAGATGCCTATGAGCGTTTTGACGCGTGCTGCCGATCGATCGAGCCCGCGGTGTCACCGGTGAACCGAGGCCCCTAACATCCTGTTGAAGAAAGCCTGGCGCAAAGCCGCAGAGGGCTTCGTGCGCGTATTCACCGGCATCATGTGCGGTGCCACGAGGGTTGTTCGAACCGCAGGGCGGGTCGTTCTTTCGCCGCAGGGCGGAAGGTTGACCTGCCATGGGCTCTAATACAATCCGTATTCAGCCGTTTCGTGCGCGACTTCGCCTGTTGGCAGACCTGTTGGTTCCACAACGAAGAAAGAAACCATGAAAGTACTCATAACGGGCTCAAGCGGACAGATCGGTACTAATGTCGGATTGGCGCTGCTCGAGCGGGGTGACGCCGTTGTCGGTGTGGACAACCGGGCGAACACCTGGACGGACCGTATCGAAACGATCACGCTCGACCTGACGCGCGCGACGTTTGCTGACCTCCCGGACGGCAAACAGTTCGATCTCGTCCTGCATTTCGCGGCCAACGCCAAGGTGTTCGAGCTCGTCGAGCATCCCGATCGGGCGATGGACAACGTGAAGATGTTGTTCTGCGCGTTGGAATACAGCCGGCGCAACAAGCTACCCATCGTTTTTTCCAGTTCGCGAGAGGTATACGGGGACATCCACCGTCACGTCACCGACGAAGCCGCCGCCGATTTTGTCGTGGCTGAGAGCCCGTACAGCGCCAGCAAGATCGCCGGCGAAGCGTTCATTTATTCGTACGGGGAGTGCTACGACCTGCCGTTTCTCGTCTTCCGGTTCAGCAACGTCTACGGTCGCTTCGACAATGACATCGAGCGCCTCGAGCGCGTCATTCCATTGTTCATCGAGCGCATCGCCCGCGACGAGCCTATCGTCGTGTTCGGACGCGACAAAGTCCTGGACTTTACCTTCGTGGATGATTGCGTCTCCGGCGTGATAGCCGGTATCGACGCGCTGGTCGGGCGCAAGGTGGTGGATCAAACGATCAATCTGGCGTACGGGCACGGTAATACGCTGGTCGACATGGTGAACATCATCTCCCTGGCGCTGGGCAAAACCCCGAACGTCACCTATGAACCGGCGCGCCCCGGTGAAGTGACGCGGTACGTGGCCGACATTTCCAAAGCGCGGGATCTACTCGGCTACGGTCCCCAAACCCCTCTCAGCAGCGGTCTCATCCGCGCCGTCGAGTTCTGGCGTGCAACCCGGGGTGCGTAGTTCCCATTAGCAACAAGATCGCTGGAACGTCCCATAAGCCACTTTTACGCCTTTAGAATCGGTTTTGGGCGAGTCGACCGGAACAGTGGCGAAAAGTTAATAGGTGATATCCCTATGCTTCATGCGTGATCTCCGGTTTTCTCCCAGGGTTTCCTGCCCGGTTTGTGTGCATTCGCATCAAAGTCTTGCCGTCCGTTTTCCGTTAAACCCGGTAACTTTTCGTGTTGCGTGGTGAGTCTGGGTTGTTCGGCCCCGGCGCGGCATGCGTATCGTTTTCAGATGCGTGGTCACCACGTTCAACGGTCTACAGGTTGGAAGGCCCGAGGTCGCGCGCCTTCCCAGATGGGAGAACGCCCGTGAACGGTTTTAGGATTGTACGAAACGGGAGCGCCTTGCGCAATTTGGTTGTGCTGGCGCTGACTGTGTCGCTCGCCGGATTGGCGTGCAATAACGGCGTGGGCACCGGCGGGGGAAACACGGGAGGGACAGGCGGCGTCGCCGACGACACCCTCGGGTTCGGCGGTACCCTCAGCGGAAAGGTGGCTGAATCCCAGACCACACGGGCGTCGCTTGACGACTCGTCGGCATCGCAGGCGGTCCCGTTGGACATTGATACCGACAACACCGAGGTTGTCTTTCACGACGTATCCGGCGAACCCCTTCGCGACGAAAACGGTCAGCCGGTGCCGTCCGTTCCGTTGGACGGCGATGGATCTTTCGAGAGTCAAGGCCTGCCAGTCGGCGTAGACTTCACCATCTGCGTTGACGTCGGTAAGAACGGCGACTGCGATATTGAGAGCTGTGTCCAGATCGCCAGTGCAGACGGTAGTGGCGACGGGACGTTGGTCGGCGTTCAGCCTGATCCGCTGACGACGCTCGTGCTCGCCAAGCTTCGCGAAATCATCGACGAACGCGGGATCGATCCGCACGACCTGCCGTTCAGTCCGGCATCCGTCGTAGCGCGGGTCATTACCGCCTACATCAATCTGTTTGAAGAATCAGGCATCGATCAGACGCTGACGCTCGCTGAAATTGCCGCGTTGGATCCCGCCGAACTGGCGAATCTTTTCGACTCGGTCGTACCGTCAAACGCTCGAACGGGTGTGAAAATGGTCGAGGGTAATCTCGGCGTGGCCCGTGCCGAAGGCGACGCCGATCTCGCGATCGGTGCAGCCGAGGTGTTCTTGCGCGCCGGATTCCCGATCCACGACTTGCCCGACGGCGTCGATCTCAGTGCGCTGGGCGATCTGGACGACGTGGAATCGATGCCCGCCGGCGACTTCTTTGCTGAGCGTAACTCTTCTTTCGACGGACCGGATGCCGCCCCGGGTGACGGGCCCAACGCTGGTCCCGATGTCGGGCCTAACGCTGGACCAGGTGACGCCCCCGACCCGGCGGCTCAAGAGGTTCCCCGGGGACCGTTGGGAACCGTTTATTTTAGTACCGTGTCGGAACCGGACCGCAACTTCGCCAACGCCAATTCGGACGAAGGCGACAACGCCGATTCGCTTCCGGATCTACCGGTGCTCAACGATTTTATCCTCACGAGAATGGCTCAGCTTCATCTCCAGAACCGCCGCATTACGATCGGCGACCTGTACGATCTGCTGACTGACATCAACGACGGGCTTGGTACCCGTCTGACGTATTTCGTTGAAGATCCGAACTTTTTCGGACCGCCGTTGAACGTGTTTGAGACGGCGGACGGCGAGGGCAAGGCCATCAACCTTGAGCGACTGTTTCGACGTCTCGCCGACGAAGGATTCGACAACCTCACGCCTGAAGATATCCAGCAGCGCGAGGGGGCGATCCGCGGCGTGTTGACTGATCTGCTGGCCGATACCGTCCCGCCCACCTTCGAGCGCCTGTTCAAGCCGTTGTTGGTGGATCGTCTGGGTACGGTTGACGCGCTGGCGCAGCGGTTGCGTGAAGGGCGCGCTCACCTTCCGTTCAGTCTGTCAGGTCCGAGCGCCTTTTTCGTCGTAGCCGACGGCGATCCGTTTCAAAATGATACGGTCAATGCGATTACAGTCGACGCCGACGTTGACGTCGACGGCCGCATCTCGTCGGTGACCTACAACCCCGACGGAAACGGCACGTTCTATTTGGGGTTCACGCGCAATACCGACGAGGAAGGGTTCGTCGAGTTTATCGTTCGAGAAACAGGTCGCTTCCTGCACGGTCCACGCGGTCCGATTCGCTTGTCGATTCTGAATGACGCGATCTTCCAGCCGGTCGACGGTGTGCCCTTCGCTGATTTCGCCTCCGAGTCGGGGACGTTCTATCCGGGCGTCAACATTCCCGTGTTCCGCTCGGATTTTGTGCCCGAACCGAGAGAGTTTGAAACTGAGCGGTCCGGATCGGCTGTAGGTTCGACGGTGATCGGCGAACCGCCGATTGACGGAACAGAGCCGCCCCCGGACGACGGAACGGACCCAAGTCTAACCGACGGTACGGAACCCGCTCCGACCGACGGAACGGATCCATCGCTCACCGACGGGACCGACGTTCCGGTGGACGATGGAACCGGCACAGGAACCGATATGCCAACAACGGCCGAGTCCCAGAACGAAGGGCCTAACCAGCAGATTTTCGTACTGGCTACGGGGCTGGGTCACGACGGCGAGCCGGTTCGCGTGGACTTCGATCGCGCCACCGGGATCGCGACGTTCAACCCGGCCGGTCGTAATGTTCTTCAGTTCCTTCCGGACTCCAATGAGACGGGATTGTTCGGGTTGTTCAACGAGGACACCGGCAACCCAGCCCGCGCCGACGACCCGGAGAACTTCTTCGCGCCGCCGGTGGAACGACCGGAAAACTTCGACGAGTTCTTCAACGACGTGGGCGGTTTCGACGGGTTCGACAGCTTCGATAACCCGGACGACATCATCAATGAGATTGACGGTATGGATCCGTTGCCGCCAGACGGTACCGATCCCGGTCCGATCGACGGCACCGACCCGCTTCCGACCGACGGTACCGATCCAAATCAGAATCCCGATGAGCCCGCGCCGGCCGCGTTCGGCGGTTTGCAGGATGCGTTCGGGAACATACTGGTAGACGTACGCGAAGTGGTCGGTCTGCCCATCGATCAGGTCGAGTTCACCCAGGTGTTCGGTACGGAAGTACCCAACGACCGGTACGACCCCTCACGTGATCCGTATTACGACGACATCAACGGCGACGGAACGCACCAGTCGGCGGACGAGCCGACGGCTCAGTTCCGTCCCGTGCTGTTCAACCCGGACGATTGGCGCTCGACGGACATCCGTCTGTACTACCGCCGCGCGGACAACGGAGATTCGGTGTTGATCGACAACGTCGATTTTGCGTCGGACACACCGCGTACGCTTGACGGCGTCGAATTGGTTCCCCGCAACTACAAGCCGCGTCTGAACGCGTTCCGGTTCGGGCGTCCGAACACGGCCGTCAACCTCTTGACGGCGTTCGCGCCGCGCGACTTCTTCAACGGAACCCGTGAGTTCTCGAAGGATACGAAGATCGACATCTTCAGCGCGATCGCCCTGGTCAACCTGGTTATGGATCAGGTGTTCAACGTGGAAGCGGACATCGACGTGGACGGTATCGGTCCGCTGGGTAAGCAGCGGTTGCTCAAAGACGCTCATTTGTTCGTCGCCCCCATCGGCGATCCGTTCGTGCTGATGCTTAAAGGCTTCCGCAATCGTTCGACGGTTGACACGGGGGGCACGAACTGACGGCGAAAGCCGATTGCGCGTGCAGGTTCCTAGTACCCGACCACACGTGATCTGATGGGTGGCATGGGCAAGCAGCAGCTTGCCCGTGTCGTTCCGGGGGCAGTCACGGGCAAACAATTATGCCCGTGCCACGCCGCGATACTCATCAATTGAGCTGTGTCGGAGTACTCGTCTACGCCAGGCGCGAGAGCCGGTCTCGCGTCGTAAAGAGTGAAGACCTCCGCGCCCCATCCCCCTCGATTCGAGGGGGGTGGGGCGTTCCTTTTCTTGGGGGGGTAGTACGCGAGGCGGTTCAGGCATCGGTCGCCGCCCCGCGAACGTGATCGCAAGCGCACGATCACGCGCGTGGGCTCGTGCCAGGCTGCGTCACCCATCGAATGAGTCGTATCGATGTAGCGGTACTTATAGCGTTTTCCGATATTGTGTATCGCCGGATCGAGTCGTTTTACCGGATGAAACAGTGATTCAACCGGTACACAAAACCAGAGCTTGCTCTAGTCGCCGGGATCCAGGATGGACATGAACGCCTCCTGCGGGATGGAGACGTTGCCGACGGTCTTCATGCGCTTTTTACCCTCTTTTTGCTTTTCGAGCAGCTTGCGCTTGCGGGTAATGTCACCGCCGTAACACTTGGCGGTTACGTCCTTGCGAAAGGCGCGAATGGTCTCTCGGGCGATGATTTTCGCGCCCACCGCTGCCTGCAGCGGAATCTCGAACATGTGCCGATCGATCTCTTTCTTAAGACGTTCGAGTAGCCGTCGCCCGCGCCACGGGGCTTTTTCGCGGTGGACGATGACAGCCAGGGCGTCGACCGGCACGCCGTTGACGAGGATGTCGAGCTTGACCAAATTGCCCGCGCGATAGCCGCAGAGCTCATAATCCGCCGTGCCGTAGCCCTTCGTGACTGTCTTTAGCTTGTCGAAAAAGTCGTAGATGATTTCGCCGAGCGGGAACTCGTACACGAGCAGCACGCGCGTCGGCGAAAGGTATTCCGTCTTTTTCTGAATACCACGACGCTCCATACTGAGCTTCATTACGACACCGACCGAGTCCGCCGGAATGATCAACTGGGCGCTTACGAACGGCTCGCGGACTTCCTCGACCTTGGTCATATCCGGCAACTCGCTCGGTGATTCAATCCGCACGACCGAGCCGTCCTTGAGCAGCACTTCGTAGGTCACCGTCGGAGCGGTTTGCACCACGGTCACGTCATTCTCGCGCTCGAGGCGTTCCTGAATGATGCGCATGTGCAGCAACCCGAGGAATCCACAACGGAATCCGATGCCGAGCGCGTCCGAGCCCACCGTCTGGTAGGTAAACGAGCTGTCGGTAAGCCAGAGTTTCTCCATGGCTTCGCGCAGGGCGTCCGTCGAGGTGCCGACACCGGGGAAGAAGTCGCAGTAGACCATCTGCTGCGGCGGTTTGTATCCGGGAAACGCCTGATCCGTCGGGTTCGACGCGAGGGTAACCGTGTCACCGGTGTTGACTGCGACCATCGTTCTGTTGCCGGCCCCCCAAAACCCCCC
>CAZWWW010000116.1:0-8170 GCA_964637715.1 uncultured Phycisphaeraceae bacterium
AGATCCGCCCTGACGTCGTTACCGAAACGGACTTGAAGCGCGAATCGTTTCTGTCCCTCCAGCACCGTACCGACCTGCTTGCCTCCGATCGATTCAATGACCTCGAGCACGTCCTCCGTGTTGATCCCATACCGGGCGATCGCGTCACGATCGATCCTGATGCGCATGGTGGGCAGTCCGATGACCTGCTCGGCCTTTACATCCGCCGCACCGGGCACACGATTGATAAGCCGGACCACCTCATCGGCTTTCTGTTTCATCAGTTCCAGATCATCGCCGTAGATTTTGATGCCGATATCGCTTCGCACCCCGGCGATCAGCTCGGCCACGCGAAGCTCGATGGGCTGTGAATAGCTGAAGATGGCACCGGGCACATTGTCTTTGAGCGCTTCGTCAATCGCTTCAATCAGCGCCTCCTTTGTTTTGAAACGCCACGTTTCTTTTGGTGTAAGAATCAGATACGTGTCGCTGATTTCGACGCCCATCGGATCGGTGGCGATTTCCGGCCGCCCCGTACGCGAGACGATCGTAGAGACTTCAGGAAACTCCGCTTTGACCACGCGCTCCACGTGCAGGCTGATTTCGTTGGACTTTTCCAGTGACACGCTGGGCAGACGCCAGATCTGAAGGGCGATCGCCCCTTCGTCGAGACGGGGAATGAATTCCGCACCCAGAAACGGAACCAGAGTCAGGCTGGCGACGAACACCGCAACCGCCGAAACAAAAACGCGCCGCGGTTTACCGACGACCCGCTCCAGGATGGGGTAATACGCGCGTTTGGCGATGCGAAACAGGAATGGTTCTTTCTCTTTGACATTCTTAAGGAACAACGAGGCCAATACCGGCATGAGCGTTAGCGCACAAACCAGAGATCCACACAGGGCGAACACCACGGTCAACGCCATGGGTCGGAACATTTTCCCCTCGATGCCCCGTAGCGCAAGGATCGGCAGATAGACGATAATGATAATACCCACGGCAAACGCGACGGGGCGAGCCACTTCGTGGCAGGCGGCGCGCACTTTTTCCAAATGGGGCCGCTCGTCATCTTTGCGATCGTGCAGAAAACGAACGATGTTTTCGATCATCACGACCGAACCGTCCACGATCAGTCCGAAGTCGATCGCACCCAGGCTCATCAGGTTGCCGCTCAACCCTGCAAAACGCATCGCGGTGAACGCAACCAGCATCGACAGGGGAATGGCCGAGGCGACAATCAACCCGCCCCGCAGGTTGCCGAGCAGCAGGAGCAACACGATGACGACAAGAACGCCTCCCTCGACGAGGTTTTTGGCGACCGTGTGAACGGTCTTGTTGACCAGATCGGTCCGGTCGTAAAAGGTGTCGATCGTGACACCGTCGGGCAGGAATCTCTTGATCTGTTCGATTTTCTCATGGACCGCCTTAGCGACGACGCGCGCGTTGCCGCCCATTAACATCATCACAATGCCGACGACCGCTTCGCCACGCCCGTCGCGCGTGACGGCTCCCTGTCGAATCATCGGGGCGAATTCAACCGCGCCGATATCCTTAACATATACCGGCGTACCCGCGTCGGGGTCGTGTTTGACGATCACATTGCCTAGATCGGCGAGTGTTTCAATCAACCCCTCGCCGCGAATCAGGTATTGCTCGCCCTGATGGGCGATGTATCCGCCGCCCACATTGCGGTTATTGGCTTCCAGTGCCTTTAGTACGTCGCCGACGGGAATAGCAAACGCAGCCAACCGGTCCGGGTCGAGGGTGACCTGATACGTCTTCAATTCGCCTCCAAATGCATTGATCTCCACTACGCCCGGAACGCTGCGCAATTGATAGTTTACATACCAGTCGAGAATGGTTCTCAACTGCATCGGCGTGTAGTCATCACCCCGCACCTCGAACTGATAGATTTCTCCCAACCCGGTGGAAATGGGGCCCATTTCCGGCTCGCCGTAGCCTTCGGGAATCTGCCCGCGTGCCTCAACCAAGCGTTCGCTTATGAGTTGGCGGGCCCAGTAGATGTCCGTGCCTTCCTCGAACACGACGGTCACCGCGGAAAGACCGAACTTGGACACCGATCGAATCTCTTCGATGGCCGGCAGCCCGCTCATCGACGTCTCAACAGGAAAGGTGACAAAACGCTCGACCTCTTCCGGCGGCAGTCCCGGAGAATTGGTGAGCACCTGTACCTGAACATTGGTGACGTCCGGCACCGCATCAATGGGCAGTTCCGTTAAGGAATTGATACCCGCACCCACGACCAACACCCAGAGGATGACGATGAGGAAACGATTATCTAATGAAAAGTCAATGATTCTGGACATTACCGCTCCATCAATGTTCGTGGCCTTCGCCCATCTCGTCCTTGCCGGCCTCCGATTTAAGCACGAAGGTATCACCGATGATGACCTGATCGCCCACGGACACCGCGCCGCTCACCTCTGCGAACTCGCGGGATTTCGCCAGAACCCGGACGGGGACTCGTTTGTATTCCCCTTCTCCCAGCACCTGAAAAACCTCAAAGCCGCCCCTGACGCGTTGCAACGCGGCGGCGGGAACCAGAATGCCTAACTGTTCCTGCGCATCCGTTTCGTTGCTGACATGTATGATGACGGTTCCGAACATGCCGGCCCGTAGACGACCATGAGGGTTTGGCAATACGACGCGCACTTCGACCGTGCGCGAATCGGGATCCAGTTGGCTGGCCACGTAGTCGATGTCGCCCTCGAATCGCTCGCCGGGAAAGGCATCCAGGCGAACCGTCGCTTTTTGCCCCGGTTTAAGGAAACGAATGTCGCGCTCATACGCACGGCCCATGACCCAAACCCGTGAAAGATCGGCAATGGTATAGAGCGGTGTGTCCGTGTTCACGAGCTCACCGCGTGTCAGGTGGCGGGCGACGATGACGCCGGGCATAGGGCTGAACAAGGCGGCGCGGGAGATGTCGGCGTCGATTTCCTTTCCGTGTTGGGCAATCTCAGCCGTCTGCTCGTTCGTCAGACCGAGGATGTGCAGCGCGCGCTCCGCATTGCGCATTTCCGTTTCTGCGACCTTGAAATCCTTCTCCGCGCGCAGGAAGCGAAGTTCCAGATCGAACGATATGTCTTCACGTGTGGAGAGATAGTCAGCCCGGGCAATCTCATAATCACCCTGGGCCTGGAAAAACTCCGCCTCACTGGCGATCTTCTTCTCCAGTAATTCCCTATTCCTTTCGTAGTTGCGCGCGTTTACCTTCATGCGCGTATACGACGTCAGGAGTCTGTTCTTGTTTTCCCCCACGGGTAGATCGTGAGCGCGCGTCAGCGCTTCTTCCGGCGCGGGCTCAGGATCGAGAATGACGAGAAGTTCCTTAGTGTTTTTGTAGACGGTTTGAGCTCGTTCGTAGTCGGCGCGGGCCACTTCGAAGCGACTCAGGTCGACCAGGTATTCCATCTTGGCATTGCCCATCTCGCGCGAATCGAGAATGCACAGAACCTCACCCGCTGCGACCCGATCGCCGAGCGTTTTTTCAACCGATGAGACGATACCGCTGACGCGCGGCGTGACATGCACGAGTCGATCAGCGTTCCAGGCGACTTCGCCGGAAAGCTCAACCATGTTCGTCAGCATACCGCGTTTCACCTCCACCGGTGTAAGGGTCAATCCCGAGCGCTGTGCGGCGTTCAGACGCACAACACCTTCTTCATGTTCCTCATGCTCCCCGTGGTCCCCGTGGTCACGTTCATCATGTTGGGCCATCGCGTACCCGTAACCGGAAAACGGTGACCGGATGTTGCCGATTCCCAAAATGCTCACTACGGCGACCAACGTCGCCACCCTCGTTCTCTTGTTCATGGGATATTCCTTTGTGCCGGTCTTGTGCGATTACAGAAGCAGCGCCGCCGCCGCATTGCGCAGCAGGTCTATAACGAACGTTTCCAGGCCCGCCGGACCGGTGGGGACACAACCGCCAAGCAGCGACAGGCTTACCACGACCGGCATCCAACGGGCGATGTTGTTTCGCGCTCGTGTACGACTCATGATCCGTTTTCCTTTTCAGGAGCTTGGGGGGCGGTGTTGGGTTTGTTCACCTCAGCCAGGAACCTGTCGAACGGCAACCCGATCGTTCGTTCAAGTTCGGGTATCATCGTGGCGGCGGATTGCGATGCTTCGACATACCCGCGCCGTGTTTCCAAAAAGAATCGTTGTGCCTCGAGCACGGACAGGAACGATGCCCGGCCTGCCCGGTAGGCTTCGCGGGAAAGATCGAGATTCACCTGGGCCAGCGGAATGGATCGGTCCCGGTACAAACGCATCAAGCGCCACGCCGTCAGGGCTCGGTCGACAGCGCTACGCACCTGCTGAGTGACCGCTCGATCAAGAGCGTCCAGCGTTTTGGTCGCCTGGACCAGTGCGTATTTCGCGCGCGCGATGCCGGCTTGATTCTGGTCAAAAAGAGGGAGCTCCACGCCGAGACTCGGACCGAGAATGACATCCTGACCTTTTTGACTGCGCCGTTCAGAGCGGGGTTGGATGCTCGGTGCCGTCAGTCCGCCGTTGGCGATCGAAGCCCGCGCGGTGTCGGCATACACGTCCCGACCGCCCTGCTTCGTTCGCTCCGATCGTTCCATGGCCAGACCAAGTTCGACCACAGGCCACACCCGGGCGTATTCGTAATCCACGTCGGCTCGGGCGGACGCCACAGCCCGCTCTGCAGCCTGGATGTCCAGCCGCCAGAGCTTCGCTACTCGAACGAGCGATTCGGCCTCCGAAGTCAACGGTGACTCCGTCGGAAGCGGGTCCGTCAGGTTCAGCGCTTGCGCTTGGGAGGTTAGACCAAGCAGGGTGGCCAAGCGCCTATGGGCGTCAGCCGTTGCGAGCCGTGCGCGCTCGAGCTCGATTTCCGCATCCAGCGCAATGCCCCGCGACAGATTCACGTCCAGCTCATTGGCCGCCCCCGCTTTTTGGCGTGCAAGCGCCAGCTCGAGAAGGTTTCGGGCGATCTCGAGATTCTCCTTCGCAATCCGAAGCCGCTCATTAGATCCTACGGCGTTGTAGTAGGCCGCCTTCGCATCCGCTGCGAGGTTCGCCGCCGCGCGGGCGAGACTGAGAATCGCTGCTTCCACGGAGCGCTCGGCCGCACGTTTTCGGATGGGAATCTGCCATAATTCAGCGATATTCTGAGCGATAGTGGCCTCAATGTTCGACAGACCGCCTCCGTCCGGAAAGCGAGCCGATACCCCCAAGAACGGGTTGGCATACAACCCCGCCTGAACCGCATCCGCTCGAGCAATGCCGACATCCATGAACGCCGCCTGCAACGAGGGATTGTTCAATAGACTGATTTCAACCGCTTCCGATGCGGTAAGGCCGTCTTCGATCAATCCCTCCACGATGCGGGCCACGTCCGCGTCGTCTTGCGGCTGATAGACCTTCTCTTGACCGGTCGCCGCGGCGATGTGCCGGGCTACCTGACCGTAATCGCTTCGGGGGTTTACCGTTGCGCATCCGCTCAGCGCTGCGGCGAGAGCGATCGCGCACGAATACAAGGTACGGCTGTTGAGCATGTACAAATCCTCTTCCGGTCGCTGGAGTACGAATTTCTAATGCGCGTAAGGTGCGCATGGGATCAGAGGGAGTCAGCGCGTTTCGGGCGTGCAAGACAATGCGAAACACGCAGCGCGAGGAATCAGATTAGGAGGGGCAGGTCAAAGGGTAGGGGATGGTGGGTTTCGCCACCGAAGGAGCAGTGGGGGTCGCCGCCGTCAGTAATCTCGTCGCACGGTAGGACCGTGGTCGTGTGAATGATCACAACAACGCCCACGAGCCGGTGTTCCAACGACAACTCGACACTCTGGCGCTCGCGCCGGACGAGGGGATGACCACAGGGGTCGTCGGGGCAATTGCGCTCGTGCCCACACCCACGTTCATGGTCGCACGCGGACCCGCACGAACAGGCGGGATCGGCGGCGCATTCACAGGGGTGCTCGATCACGCCGCCAACGCAGAGCGAAGGAACGACGACGATCGACACGATAGCGAGCGTAATGGTAAACACACGATACATCGTTGCCCCAGTCTAGCGGGCCCACGAGCCCGGTCAACGCCCCGCCGTCACACGTGGGTAACACACGGTACAAGAGTGCCGACGGAACAACGCGTTACGCGCCCGCCCGATCCAAAGAGCCGGCCCTTTCGATCATTTTATCGGCAAGGCGTTCGGTCTCAACGCGTTCATAAATCGCGACGAGAGCGCGCTCTATCATTGTGCAGCGGTCGAAGCTCAGTCGTCGTCGCCAATAAACCGGCTCGAAGAAGCTGCACAAAAACAGGGAAACCCTGTAGGCCTAATAAACCACAGTAGCGTTCTTCAAGTACAAGTAGGGGGAAACGCGCTGTGCGACGTCATCCCATTAGAGAACAGGAAGCGGCATGCCGTCGCGCTCGGCTTCGTCGTCGTCCCAGAGAGCAGAGCACACGGCGGCGACGAGCGATTCAAAGTCGAGCGGGCGGAGGGTTCGAAGATCGAAACAAACCGCACTGTCCCGGATACGCGCGACAACGGGCACCTCCGCCTCGCGCAGCGCGCGTACCGCTTGATCAACCGTGCTGTGTTTCGGTCGCCACTGCACCACCACGGTTTGTAGCGCTTGACCGGGCATGGCACCGCCGCCAGCAAACCCCACGTCGGAACAGACCATAAACGACTCTAAGGGCAGGGCGGATTCGAGTTGCTCAATCAGCTCGCGCGCGCGACCGGCCAGCCGATCGGTATCCGTGCGAAGCATGGCCAGGGTGGGAATGCGCTCGAGCGCGTCCTCGGGATCGAGGTAGTGACGCAGCGTGGCTTCGAGGGCAAGAAGCGTCAGCTTGCCCACGCGGTAGGTGCGCATGAGCGGGTGCGTTTCGAGCTGATCGATCAAATGTTTTCGACCCACGATAATGCCAACCTGCGGACCGCCCACGAGCTTGTCGCCTGAAAAGCAGGCCAGGTCCGCACCGTCCGTAATCGAATCGCGCACACACGGCTCATCGCCCAGCCCGTTTGCGCGAAAATCGATCAGTGCGCCGCTTCCGAGATCGTCCACACACAGCAACCGGTTTCGGTGCGCGAGCTCCGCCATCGCCTCGATCGGGACGTCTTCTGTGAATCCGACCACACGGAAGTTGCTGGGGTGGACACGCATAAGTAGCGCCGTTTGTTCGCCGATCGCCCGTTCGTAGTCGGTGATGCGTGTGCGGTTGGTCGTACCCACTTCGTGGAGGATCGCCCCGCTGGCTGCGAACACGTCGGGCAATCGAAAGCTGCCGCCGATCTCCACAAGCTGCCCCCGCGAAACGACAGCTTCGCGCCGATCGGCGAAGGTCTTGAGGATCATGAGGGTCGCGGCGGCATTGTTGTTGACGACGGTGGCTGATTCCGCCCCGGTTAACGACACCAGCAGCGATCGAACGTGGTCAGTGCGACGTCCCCGCGTACCGGTGCTCAGTTCATACTCCACGCTGCAATACCCGGATGCGGCGTCTGTGATGGCGTCGATGGCCGATTCGCACAGCGGAGCGCGACCCAACCCGGTATGCAGCACAATACCCGTTGCGTTTACTACGCGCTGCAACGTGGTCATGGATCGCTCAACCAGTATCTCCTCCGCTGCGCGGAGCAATTCGTCCACGTCGATGGGCGCCGCCCGCGCGCCGGTGTTGATGGCGCGGCGCGCGTCTTCGATGGCCTCTTGAATAGCTTCGATGATCGTGGTCCGGGGCAGCGCCTCACGCCACCCGCGTACCTCGTCATGTTCCAGCAGCGACGAAACGGACGGGATCGTACGCAGCAACGCGGTTTGTCGTGAAGCTGGTTTTTTTTTCTTACGCTTGCTCATGGGGGTTAAAGTGAACTCTGGTCTTATTGTTGGTGTGTATCGCGGCACCGCGTTGCGTCGACTCGGGCCGGATTACGTCTTTAATACACGAAGATCGCCTTCTCGTTTCGTCAAGCCTGTACGATCCAAATACTCCAAAAAGGGTACAACGAACTTGCGGCTGGAGTCCAGCGCCTCGCGCACCTGCGCCACACTGACACCCCCCTGTTGTTCGATAAGCGACGCCACAATCTCCCGCAGCTCGTTATCAACCTCGTGATGCAGATAAAGCTTTCCGTCGACGTGGACCAGTTCCCCCAGCGCAACAGCCAGCGTCGCCAACTTGGTCA
>CAZWWW010000117.1:0-8141 GCA_964637715.1 uncultured Phycisphaeraceae bacterium
CATCGTCGGCGGACTGAGTGAGTTCGTAACGGAGGTGTATGTGTTTAGGAATTACGTTCCGCCGGAACGCCGAAACGACAAGAAAAGCAGTAGCCGGTTTCGTCACCGAATCGAACACCAAAAGCGCGTGGCCGATCTGGTCGATATGCCCGCGCGCGTACCCACGATCGGATCGCAGGTGTCAACACACGGCACCCCGCCCGCGACGCCGGAACGCGATCGCCGGGCGGCGATCCGCGACGTGATCGACGTCGTGGAGGCAGACGATGAGCACCATCCGAACAAGAGAGCACACGTCGAACAGAAGCACGACGAGCCGAACCATCAGCCGGTCTCGGACGATGCCGACGCGCTCGAGCCGGCCCCCACGCTACCCTATGTGTGGGTCAACGGGGAATTCGTCAGGAATCCTGCCTACGTAGCACCAACCCCGGAAACGCCCTCGCGGGAACCGGAACCGCTGCGCTTCGACAACCCCTCGCCCACGGTGAATTGGGCGCGTCTTTCCGGCGAGTCGTCCTACCGGATCATAGGCATACCGGCGGACGCGTTGCGCAACGGCGACCCGGAGGCGGACATTTATGTACGACCGGGCGACGTGATTCGCATCGTCAGCGGTGAAATCGGGGTCTATTATGTCATGGGTCAGGTGAATCGCGTGGGGGCGTTCTCGTTCAACGCGGAAGAGATCACGCTGAAGGCGGCGATCGCCGCGGCGGGTGGGCTGTCGGCGTTGGCGTGGCCCGACCGCTGCACGGTCTATCGGCGCATCGGGCAGCGCGAGCAGATGATCCAAGTGGATCTTGATCGCATTTTCGCGGGTAAGGACGCAGACTTTTTGATTCGACGCGGTGACATCATCAACGTGGGCACGCACCCGTTCGCCCCGTTCCTACAACGGATCAGGGGCTTCACCCTGCCGAACCCGGTCACGAATGTCGGCTACAGTTTCACCTACGCCCGCAACTTCGCGGACATCGACTCGTTTTCGGTCAGGCAGAACCCGGCCAACCGACCGAAACAGTTTCCCAACCTGTTTCCCTAGAGGATTGACGTGACCACGACCGCCACACGGAAACCCTTGATGCATAGGCAACCGGGCCCAGGTGCGCTGCCGATCGGCGCCTATGTCCGCGTGGCGATTCTTGCCGGGCTGTTGGTGCTGGTCTACTGGAGCTCCATCACACACCATCTGGTGCACCGGTGGCTTCATGATGGAAACTGGTCGCACGGATTTCTGATCCCACTGTTCAGTTTGTACTTTCTGTATCTGCACCGCGAGGAGCTCGCGGCGTGTCGTCCGCGGGGGAGCTATTGGGGTGCGGTCATCCTGGCTCTATCGCTTGCCGTTTATTTCATTTCGGCGTGGCGGTTGCGCATGGCCTACCCCCAGGCGTTGTCGATCGTCGGATCGATCTTCGGTTTGACGTTGTTGTTGGGTGGGTGGCGCGTGATGCGTATCGCCTGGTTTCCGATTCTCTTTCTCGTACTGGCCGTACCGCTGCCGAACCGCATCTATGTCGAGCTCACCATGCCGATGCGTCAATGGGCGTCTGCCGCCGCGGCGGCGATCATGCCCCTTTTTGTGAACGGGCTTCATACGGAAGCGCAGGCGGTGGTGATCGACTACATGCTTCCGGGTCACACCGCCGGCACGCTGAACGTCGAGGAAGCGTGTAGCGGGATGCGGTTGATGATGGCGTTTGTCACGCTGGGCGTAGCGATGGCTTACCTGGGCGATCGACCGCTGTGGCAGCGGGTTGTCATGGTGGCGTGCTGCGTCCCGATCGCGCTGTTCTGCAACACGCTCCGCGTCACGCTGACCGGGTTTCTTTATATTTTCGGTGATACGGCGGTTTCGTGGTTGCATTGGGCGGGCGTGGGCACGCTGAGCGACCTGGCCCGGGGCACGCCGCACCAGTTGCTCGGGATCATAATGCTAGGAATCGCGCTCGGATTGTACGCGCTGGTCGGGTATGTCCTGAGCCATTTGTTCATCGAAGAGGAAAACGAACAGTTGAGTAACGCCGGTTAGCGCCGCGTTTCATAAGACGTGCGATAATGGCCAGGCGCTCGGCCCTGTTGGATTAGCGCATGGTTCGTTTTCATGGACCGGTTCTTCGGCGGTTGAACCGCTATCGAGATCGGAAAGATCGCGCAGGCTAAAGCCCGCGGCTCGGAATGTACAAACGGGAAATGCTCTAATGGGCAGCATCTACGCGCTGGTGAGCAGTGTCCGCCGGACAGGTGTTCGCTATGACGACTGGATGACAATCGACGAATGACAACCGCACCGACTATTCAGGAACGGATCATCGTACCCGGCAGCCCGGCGGCGGCGTCGCGCGAATCAGGTGCGCCACCGACTGCGGCTGAACTATGGGGCATGCTGCGCCGCCGCTCGGTGTTGATCGTGATGCTCTCCATCCTGTTCAGCGCATTGTCCATCGGCGGGCTGGCTCTTTGGTGGATTTACCTGCCGGGGTATGAGAGTGAGTCACTGATTGAATGTATCAGCAACATTCCCGAGACCGATCTGTCGCTGGATCAGCAGCGCCTTCGCCAGGATGAGCACGAGCGCTTCGTCCGCACGCAGGCACTGCTGTTGACGAGTCCGAGCATCCTCGGTGAGGCCCTTAAGATCACCGCCGTGCGCGAGACCGATTGGTTCAAAAATGTCCAGCGCCGCAAGGACGAGCCGCTGCTCGAGTTGACCGATGATCTTCGCTCATCCCCGGTCAGAGGCACAAACTTTCTGAGCGTTTCCATGACCTGCCGCAAGCCCGAGGACGCCGCGGTTATCGTCAATGAGGTGGTCAACCAGTGGTACACTACCGTCAAGCGACGGTCCGCGGAGGAGTTTGCCGCCGGCGCGCTGGACGCCGCGCGCACGGAATACGATGACCTCGAGCGTCAGGTCCGAGCGGACCAGCAAACGCTCAAGACGCTGGCGGGTCGTCTGCCGGCCGGTGCCGTGCAGAACCCGGGCAACAACATTACCGCGCAAAAAGTGCGGCAGTACGGTGAGCAGGTCGCCTTCCATGAGTTGGAAAAATCTCAGTTGGAGCAATTCCGCGACCTCTACAACGATCCCAACGGCGTCGCAGCCACCGCCGAGGATCGGGCGATGGTCGAACAGGATCCGCAGGTGGCGGAATTGGCCCGGGCGCTGTTCGTCCTGAGCCAGCAAAGGACGGCGGACGCCAAAGTATACGGCGAAAACCACACGATCCTCCGTCAGCTCGACGCCCAGTTGGAGACCGCGGAATCCAAGCTCGCCGCGCTGCGGTTGGAGAAGCTGCGTGAACGCCGAAACGACCTGCGCGACGCCGTCAACAGTGCCTACGCCAACACGCGGTTTGCACTGCTGGCCGCTCAGGACAAGCTGGCGGAAGCGGAAGCGCAGCTTGCCGATCAGGACACACAGTTGTTCGATTACTTCACGCTGGAAAAGAAGATCGAAAAGCAGTTGGACCGCCTCGACGAACTGGACACCTACATCAAGAGCCTGACGCGGATCAAGAATCAGCGAACGGCGATCAACGTGAACATCGCCCAGGTTGCCACGCCTGCGCTGGAACGCAGCAGCCCACGGTTATTGCTCGCGCCGGTCGGCGTGTTTTTCTCCTTCGCGCTTGCGATCGCTATCGGTCTTTCGCTGGAATTGCTTGATAAATCCGTTCGAACGTCCCAGGACGTCGTCCGCCACCTGGACGTGGCGCTGCTGGGTGCGATTCCGGACAGCGACGACGAAGAGGTGGATATCGAGACCATCGAAACGGCCGCACGCGACGCCCCTCGATCGATGATCGCCGAGGCCTTTCGACGCATTCGAACGAATCTCCAGTTCAGTGCGCCGGCGGAACGTCAGCGGGCTATTGTCGTCACCAGCGCACGCGCGGAAGACGGGACCACGACGTTCGCCTCCAATCTGGCCATGACCGTTGCCCAAGCCGGTCGGCGTGTGCTGCTGGTTGACGCCAATTTCCGGCGTCCGCGGCTTCACCGGGTGTTTGACACACCCGCCACGAAAGGGCTGTCGAATATCCTGATCGGCGACGGCAGCCTCGAAACGCTCGCGGCGCATTCGGACATTGACGGGCTCGATATTCTGTCCAGCGGTCCTGCGCCGCCGAATCCGGCGGAATTGCTTGGCGGTGATCGCGCCCGCACGTTCCTGCGGGAGGCTACGGATCGGTACGACCAGGTTATTATTGACGCTGCGCCGGTGTTGGTCGCCAGCGACGCCACGGTGCTCGCGGCGGCTGTCGACGGGGTTATCGTCGTATTGCGCGCCAACCGCGGGTCACGCGGCGTGGCCCGGCGTGCGCTGGCGCAGCTTGCCGAGGTTCGCGCCCACGTGTTCGGTGCCGTGCTCAACGCGGCTCAGGTTACGCGCGGCGGCTACTTCCGCGAACAGTTGCGGTCGTACTACGACTATCCCACGGAAGCGCCTGATGACTCCGCCTCACCGCCGTCCCGAGGTTCCGGGAAAGAGCAGGACTCGGAACCCAGCGCCGACGAGACGAGCGCAACATAAACGCAAGCCGCCAAACCACGCCGGGTATTCCCCCCGGCGCTCCGCAGATCGATCGAAAGTTGAAGCGCACCCGGGCGGACCTATAATCAATCTCCGGTTGGTCAGCGCGTAGGATCCGCCTGCGGATCATGATCCGATGTTTGCGATCGGCGAAACCAACGATAAGAGAGAATCATACGATGCGTCGCGTGCGCATGCTCGATCTTCAGGCGGGGTTCAGGTTGATTGAGCCGGCGGTGCGCGCCGCCATCGACAGCGTGCTGAACAGCCAGCGCTTTGTAGGTGGGGAAGAAATCGGCGCATTGGAACGAGCGCTCGCTGAAAAACTCGGCGTGGATCATGCCGTAGCGGTCAGCAGTGGAACCGATGCGCTGCTCTGCGCGCTGATGAGCCTGAACATCAAACCCGGCGACGAGGTGATCCTTCCAGCGTTTACCTTCTTTGCTTCGGCGGGTTCGATTGCACGGCTCGGCGCCCGGCCGATATTCGTAGACATCGACGAACGAACGTTCAATCTGAATCCGGCGTGCGTCGAAGCGGCGATCACCCGCAAAACCAGAGCGATTATGGTCGTTCATCTGTTCGGGCAATGCGCCGACATGAACGCGATCAACGACATAGCGCAGCGACGTAATCTTTCGGTTATCGAAGATGCGGCGCAGGCGATCGGCGCCACGCAAGACGATCGACACGCCTGCTCGCTCGGGACCATGGGGTGTCTGTCTTTTTATCCGACGAAAAACCTGGGCGGGTTCGGTGAAGGCGGTATGGTGCTCACCAACGATCCCGAACGTGCAATGCGCGCGCGTCAGCTTCGCAACCATGGCGAGACCGGGCGCTACGTCCACGAGCACGTCGGGGGCAATTTCAGGCTCGATACGATGAAAGCCGCGATCTTGCTGGTCAAGCTCGCCCACCTTGACGACTTCAACGAAAAACGACGGGCGAACGCGCGCTTATATGACGAGCTTCTGTCGACGACGGATGTAACGATCCCTTTCGTGGCCAGCGAAAACCGACACGTCTACCATCAATACTCGATCCTGTGCGATCGGCGCGATGAGCTGGCAGCTTTTCTGAAGGAGCGCGGGATAGACACCGGTGTTTATTACCCGGTTCCACTTCACCGGCAGCGGTGCTTTGACGATCTCGGTTACAGCGCGGGCGACCTAGCCGTTACCGAGCGCACCTGCCAAAGGATTCTCTCGCTCCCGGTTCAGCCCATGCTTACGGCGGACGATATTCGATACGTAACCGGCGCGATCCATGAGTTTTTTGGAATAGACGCCCCAACGCTGAAGAACACCGCATCATGCGCACGCTCGTAACCGGCGGGGCCGGGTTTCTTGGCAGCCATCTTTGCGACCGTCTCGTCAGAGACGGGCATTCCGTCATCGCGCTGGACAATCTTTATACCGGCTCCAAGCGGAACATCGCCCACTTGCTCGCGCGCGATGATTTCGAGTTCATCCGCCATGACGTGGTCGAGCCGATCCTGCTTGAAGTGGACTGGGTATTCAACCTCGCCTGCCCCGCGTCTCCCGTTCATTATCAACACAACCCCGTCAAGACCGTAAAGACCTCCGTACTCGGCACCCTGCACATGCTGGGTCTCGCCAAACGGGTCGGCGCACGGATGCTCCAGGCGTCTACCAGCGAGGTATACGGTGATCCCAAGGAGCACCCGCAGCGCGAGACCTACTGGGGTCATGTAAACCCGATCGGTCCGCGAAGTTGTTATGACGAGGGGAAGCGTGTGGCGGAAACGTTGATGATGGACTACCACCGCCAGAGCGGACTCGACACGCGGATCGTCCGCATCTTCAACACCTACGGACCGCGCATGGCCGTGGGTGACGGGCGGGTCATCTCCAACTTTGTCGTGCAGGCGCTCCGCGGCGATCCGCTCACCGTGTATGGGGACGGTAAACAAACGCGTTCGTTTTGCTACGTCGACGACCTGATCGACGGGATCGTGGCCCTGATGAACTATGAGGGCACGGATGCGCATGACCCGGTGAACGTCGGCAGTGATGACGAGCGATCGATGCTGGATGTTGTCGACGCGCTGGGTGAGATCATCGGGCACAAGCTCAGCGTCAGTTTTCAACCCCTTCCCCACGACGACCCCGTGCGCCGAAGACCCGACACCACCCGCGCCAGGCACACGCTTGGCTGGGCACCAAAGACAACCCTGCTTGAGGGCCTGCGTAAGACAGTCGACTTCTTTCGATCAGCCGATGGATAGTGGCCTGCCCCCGTTATATGTGCCAATTGCTATAATAGTTCTCGGTGTTTTTGATCCCTCATTTTGCCCCTTGGATTGGCCTTCTCCCGCGGAGGGGCGCGAAGCCGGGGGTTCGGGTGAAGCGCCCCGTGTTTTTTCCGATACCGCCGCCGGAGCACCAGCTACCGTCGCGAACGCCGCCCCAAGCGTCTTGCGCCCGGAACGTCTACCCTTGTTGGCCGCTTCCGCTACGGCTTGGGCGGCTTCGCGTCAGGCGGTGTGCGCGAAATCGCCGGGTAGCATCTCCAGCACACGCGCGTTCGAGGGGAGCCCGGGTTGGATGGTCGCTATCTCCGCTGGTCGCACCCAGCGAACGTCTGCGACCTCGGCTCGATTCGGCTGAATCTGCAGATTGCTGCAGTGTGCTACAAACACTTCGAGCAAGTAACCGCCGTCCGTCACACGTACGCTGCCAAGATGGCGCCCGGGCGACACGTCAAGAGCGAGTTCTTCAAAAAGCTCCCGGCGAAGCGCCTCCTCCAGCGATTCACCCTGCTCGACGTGACCGCCGGGGAAACACCATGTTCCTCCTTTGGGGACCCTCTTCGCACGGCGTATCATCAGCACACGAGCGTCCCGCGGAATCACGCCGATCACGCCAAGTCGTAAGAGGGGGACCTCGTCGTGCGTCATGGGCCCGTCAATCCAACAAAAGTCGGTCCCGTGCATGCGCCGGATCCGCTACGCGCAAGGCGGTCTGACGCGTGACTACGTAGCGCGTATCCGACTTTGCCGCGTAGTTCATTACAGAACCCTTTTTGCTTACGAGCAGATCGGCGACCGACGGCGATGCGCGCGCTGAATTATTAGCCGACGCCCCCCGCGCGTCGTTCAACTCTGATTGGTGAGACACCGCAAGAGCGGCCACAATCACCGAACGCCTATGAAACAGCGGGCATCCCTCCAAAAGGAATGCCCGCTGCCATTCTAGACATCGCTCACATTAACGTCTGGACCGATCCCGCTACGGGTACAAGAGCGTATCGGTCGACGAGTAAGCGTTCGTACCAGCGCCGAAGGCACCTTGCCCCGGAAACGGATTCTGATCCGCAGCCTGGTGAACCGTATCCCCGTGTATCCGGTTGAACCCGGTAGCATCCCATTCCTCGTTCATAACGGTGTAAATGTTGTCGTTGTCGATACCAACCGCCGGTGTCCGCTGGAACGAAACGTGGCCATCCGCAAAGAGGCAGTTTTGTCCCTCGCCGTTGCCCCCACCGCCGTGGTTGGGGGAGTTGTATCTGGCCCAATCCCTGGGCGGATCATTCAGCGTAATAGGTTCACCCTCGGTGTTGAGAAACTGGATATTGCCGC
>CAZWWW010000118.1:0-8125 GCA_964637715.1 uncultured Phycisphaeraceae bacterium
TTGTTTGCCCGTGACGGCCCCGCCAGCAACACGGGCAAGCTGCTGCTTGCCCATGCCACCCGAAAACCAGGTGTGACAAAGCACTAGCCGTCCCGGTCGGAAAATTTCGTCGGGCGAAATGCGGTCGTGGTGGCGACAGCTACCGCTCCGGCGACGGCCCCGTTGACCGCGACGTTGATCTCACCCAGAAGCAGTTTTTGTGCTACCGCACCCGCTACCCCAGCGACCACCGCAACGATGACGACTCTCAGCAAGTAGGCACCCATTGATCGACCACCACCTTCAATTGACATGGATGTGCGCTCCACTCAGTGCAAAACGGATTAACCCACACGACCAGCCCACACGTTGGTGAACTGAGCGTAGCAGCGTTGTGCGCCCTCGGCAACCATCGGACCATTGGTAATGCTGCGGCGCAGAGAATCAGTGAGGCCTCGCCCTCCCCGCGCCTACGTGTCGCCTACGTTTTGCACTGGGTTTGACGCGCCTTTCTCTATTTGTTGCGCGAGTATCGCGTTGATCAACACTTTGATCGTGTCATCGGCACCAACCAATGAAATTCGGCTGCGAAAACTATACGCGCCGACATATTGTAGCAGCTTACCAAAACACTCGTCCGCGAACGATGGTGTCATTTCAGAAACACCGCTACAATCAATACGCAGCTTGCAAGTCAGATCTAAGCTCTTGAGTTCCTTGACCAGCCTTTCGCGAACGAGCTCACCCTGTCTACGTGTCAAGAACGCCGAACTGCATTCGGTTAATCTAATTACCTCAGCCATTATTCGGACTCCGCATTCGTCTTCAATCGAAGAAGTCTTCCGGACTATTAAGTGGTCCCAACTCTCTGTAGACTTCTTCCAGAGGCACCGGGTTGTTTAGGTCGAATATAGCCGATACTTCAGTACCGCGCCACGGAAGGTTTTTTTCGAATCGACTATTGAACCGCTTTGCACGTCTGAGTCGATCAACAAATGGTGATACGACTTTCCTCGCTGTCCCAGACACTATACGGAACTCCCCTCCGTTACGCTCCGCCAATCGACGTACTAGATAAAGCCCGTAACCGGCATGCTGTTCCGTTTTGCTTGTTACGAGCCGTTCGAGTGCCAAATCAATAGCGTCTTTGTCGGATTTGGCCCGGCTGCGCAAAGCTATGTCTTTACTTTCTCGGAACGTCGCTAACAATCCAAGCCCTGTATCGGCTACAACCAAATGCAGTTTTTTGGTTTCAGGGAAAGCTTGAGCCATGACATATGCGCCGTAATTGCTCCTCGCGTGCCGATAGACGTTCTCTACCAATTCGGCGAAGACGATTGTAAGCGGCGTCTGCATGCCGCTGTTTACGCTGCCGTGCCGTACAAACAACTCAGCAATTCGTGCCGCGACGTCGTCCGCACGCTCGGCCTCATGGCGGTCGATCCGAGTCAAAGCGACATGGTTTATTTTATCATATTGAGGTGATTTTATGGATACGCCCTTCTCCACGACCTCACGAAATCCTGTATCTATTAGGTATCTGGTAACGCCTTCCTCCTTCGCAGAGAGGGCAACGCCAGCCGCGTAGCGTTCACACCATGCTGCAAGCATTGCGAGCCCATGCACGTACACAAAATCGCAATCAAATTCTACATGTAGCTCGATGGGCAAAGGTTGTTTGACCAGCGTGTGAAGTTGTGCCAGGAAGTACCCATACTTGGGCCCAAAACCAAGCTCTTCCTTGTCCCTGATTTCAAGCGTCCCGCTCGACTTTGGTTCGCGCGCTCGTCGAACTACGTCCGTCGGCGCCACCCTTGTCCCCGGTGTCATTATATTGGCAAAGCTCTTCAGCGCCACAGCGATAGCAGACCGTAATGCGGGCGGGCATCTCTTGACGCGGCGCTCCCTTTTTTTGAACTCGCCAACCCACGGAGAACCTTGCGCGCAAAGAGCTTGTATTACTGTCTCCAGGTCTTGCGCTGGCAAGCATGAACACTGTTTCTCCTCCTCGGCGACGAGCACGGAAACGCCACGTTTCGGGCCGAGGTCGAGCAAGCGAGCCACTTTGCGGCGGAGCTCTGATTCTCCTGTAGCGGGGTGATCGCTCATATTTCCATGCACTTGACTATGGACAACCACTTGAGCAAGACAGCAACGAAACAGGGGAAAACACCGAGTCGCGCAAACCCAGGAGGGTGACTGGTAACTTATTAGACACGCTTATGTAGACCTTTTATCGATTACAAGCCGCACGAACTTACGTTTGCCACGCTGGAGTACATCACCGGGTTTTATGACGACGGGGGATCTCGTGTCTTCGATCACCGTTCCGTTCAGCCGCGCGCCGCGCTCGGCGATCAAACGGCGGGCTTCGCTGCGCGATTTCTCACCGAGGCAGTGTACGAGCAGGTCTATTGGATTGACCGCCCCATCGCTGATAATTTCAGTCGGCACCGTCACCTCGGGAATCTCATCGGGCAGCCCGCCACCGCCACCGCCGTGCACACGACGGAACTCCTTCGCGGCGGCATCAGCCTGTTCCGCCGAATGGTATTGAGTGATGATCGCCCTGGCCAAACATTCTTTTGCGTCGCGCGGATTGAGCTTGGTGCCATCGACCAACGAGGCGACCTCGTCCTCGGGCAGATCGGTCAACAGTTCGAAGTATGACCGCATCAACTCATCGGGCACGCGCATGATCTTGCCGAACATCTCGGACGGTTCGTCGGTTACACCGACGTAATTGCCGAGCGACTTGCTCATTTTTTCCGTCCCGTCGGTGCCCACGAGAATCGGTAGCGTCATAACGATTTGAGGCGGTTGACCCGCGTCACGCTGCAGATCGCGCCCGCAGAGGTTGTTGAAGGTCTGGTCCGTACCGCCCAGCTCAATGTCCGCTTCGATGGCGACACTGTCGCGCGCCTGCATGAGGGGATAGAGCAATTCGTGGAGGTAGATTTCGCGTCCCTCCGCCTGTCGCTTGGCGAACGTGTCGCGCTCGAGCATGCGGGCGACCGTCATTTGACTCATCAGGCGAATCACGTCCGCAAACGTAAGCGGGGTGAGCCATTCACTGTTGCGCCGTACTTCGAGCTTGTCACTCGACAGATCGAGCACCTTACCCGCCTGGTCGAAATAGGTCTGGGCGTTTGCGTCCACGTCCGCGCGCGTGAGCACCGGTCGTGTTTTCGTTTTTCCGGTGGGATCGCCGATCATGGCTGTATAGTCGCCGATGATGAGGATGGCCTTGTGTCCGGCGTCCTGAAACTGCCGCAGTTTGCGGAGCACGACCGTGTGCCCGAGATGCAGGTCGGGGGCGGTGGGGTCCATGCCAAGTTTGACCCGGAGCCGCCTGCCCGAAGCGAGCCGTTGCTTCAGCTCGTCCACGGAATAGACGTTAGCGCAACCACGTATCAGCGTATCGACAAGTTGTAAATCGACTGACATCATCCGACTATCCCGTGGTCTCGCTGTCGAAGCGGACGCGCTCTATGTGCGTCGCACGTCCGGTACTCGGTTCGATCTCCACCATGATACCGCACAGGCGCACGTCGTCGCGGGCTACGTCGAACGGGCTGGGTACGGCGCTCATCATCGTGCCGATGACGCGCTCTTTCAATCGACCCAACACGGAATCGTACGGACCCGTCATGCCCACGTCGGTGATGTAGGCGGTACCGCCGGGCAACACCCGTTCGTCGGCGGTGGGTATGTGCGTGTGCGTGCCGAACACGCAGCTCACCCGCCCGTCCAGGTGCCAACCCAGTGCCACTTTTTCGCTGGTCGTCTCCGCGTGAACGTCGACAACCACGACCTTCACCTCCTCGGGCAGCACCCGAAGCACCCGATCGACAGCGGCAAACGGACAGCTTGTCGGCTGCTTCATGAACATGCGCCCAAGCACCGATATGATCGCCACCCGATGCCCCGAAGAGGTCTCACGAATGGCGAACTCGCGCCCTGGCGCCGTGGTCGGCAGGTTCGCCGGACGCACCATGCGGTCGGAGGTTTCCAGAACGGAAATGATCTCCTTGCGGCGATAGATGTGGTCGCCCAGCGTAATTAGATCCGCGCCGGCGTCGATCACCTTGTTGTATAGCGCAGGCGTGAGCCCCGAACCGGACGCGGCGTTCTCGGCGTTGACGACGACGCAGTCCAGCCCATGGCGCTCCACGAGTACCGGCAGCGCCTCAGCCAGCACGCGCCGACCCGGGGCGCCCACGACATCGCCTACACACAATAACCGAAGCGCCATGAATCCTCCTACCGGCTCGACCGGTTGCGTTATCAGTGCACATCAAAAATAGAGACGGAGGCACGACAGATGGGGTGCCGTGGCTGCGCTTCGCACGTCTCGAGACTACAGCATTGTCTGTTATTGCGTATCACCGTTTCGAGTCGATGTACCGGATGAAACTCTGATGAAACCGCTACACCATAGTAGAGTGTCCTCTAGTACTTTGTCACACCTTGTTTTTTGAGTGGCATGGGCAAACTTGTTTGCCCGTGACTGCACCCCAGCAGCATGGGCAAGCTGCTGCTTGCCCATGCCACACACAACGAACCTTAAGAATAAGCGTGACGCCGCACTAGCGCGCCAGCGCGACGGCGCGAACCTCCCGCAGCACGGTCACCCTAATCTCGCCCGGGTAGGTCATCTGCTCTTCGATGTTCTTGGCCACATCTCGGGCGATGGAGGCTGCGGTGGCATCGTCGACACGCTTGGCGTCGACAATCACGCGCACCTCTCGCCCCGCCTGAATAGCGAACGCCTCCCGCACGCCGCCGTATCCCTTGGCAATGTCTTCAAGTTGCTGAAGACGCTGGACATAGCGCTCGAGCGACTCCCTTCGCCCCCCCGGGCGCGACGCGCTAATAGCGTCCGCGGCCATGACGATCGGCGTATAGGGGCTTGTCGCCGGGATGTCGCCGTGGTGCCCCTCAATGGCATTGAGCACCTCAGCCCGCTCGTTGAATCGCTTGCAGAAGTCGGCCCCGATTTTCTGATGACTACCTTCGATCTCATGATCGATCGCCTTGCCGATATCGTGCAGCAGTCCGCAGCGCCTGGCGAGCCGACCGTCAAGCCCCAGTTCATCAGCGATCGCCTGGCATAAAAAGGCTACTTCGATGCTGTGACGCAGTACGTTCTGACCGTAGCTGGTGCGGAACTTGAGCCGACCGAGCAACTCGAGTTGTTTGCGGTGAAGCCCGCCGACGTTGGCCTCCATCGACGCCTTCTTGCCCGCTTCCGCGATCTCTTCCATGACCTCTTTTTGAACCTGCACGACCAACTCTTCAATGCGTCCGGGATGAATGCGTCCGTCCTGAATAAGGCGTTCGAGCGATCGACGGGCAACTTCACGGCGCACCGGGTCGAACGCGCTGACCACCACCACGCCCGGCGTGTCGTCGACGATCACGTCGACACCGGTGGCCTTTTCGAACGCACGGATGTTGCGCCCTTCCCGCCCGATGACGCGACCCTTCATTTCGTCGGACGGAATGTCTATCGTCGACACCGTGCTCGCGGCGGTGTGCTCGCCGGCGTAGCGCTGGATGGCCGTAAGGACGATGTGGCGAGAACGTTCCATCGCTTCGTCTCGAGCGGCGCTGGTGGCGCGCTCGATCAATTCCGCCGACTCGTGTTCGAGCTCATGCGCCAGGTCGCCTAACACCTGTCGCTTGGCCTCATCCGCCGTCATACCGCTGATACGCAGCAATTCATCGCGCCGGCGAACCAGCAATTGGGCGATTTCAGATTCCGTCTCGGCGACCGTTTCCTCTCGCAGCGATACTTTCTTTATGAGCTGTTCGAGGTTCCGCTCCTTGGTGACAAGCGTGTCGAGCTTGCCCTCGAGGTTGTCCTCGCGTTTGGCCAGACGCTTTTCGGCCTCCTTGAGCTCGGCGCGCATTTCGTTCGCCTCGCCGCGCAGTTTTTCCTGCGCCTCGAGGTGTTCCGCCCGGGCGTCAACCTGCGCCTTTTGACGAAGTACATCTGCTTCCGTCTTTGCCTCGGCCAGAATGCGTTCCGCTTCCGTCCGCGCACCGGCAACGCGCTTTCGTTCCAACCAGCGTGTAATAAGGTAGCCGCCAAGCAGGGTAACGATGCAGGCGATAACGCAGGCCAGCGCCACCTGAAGTTTAGAAGCACCGGTCGTTTGAGCGAGAAGCGAAGCGACGTGTATTTGATTCATAGGCGGTTCCACAGAAGGCGCGAGGAAGGGCGCCGTAGACAATCGCTGCATCCAAACACGCGCGCACCTCAACACGCACGCGCCGCACAGCGTTGGGAACCGTTACATAATCAAATCGGCAAGGTTACATCGTCGCCGTTCGGGACGATGTTGATCGAGCGTCTACCGGAAGACGTTTGGCCCACAAAAAACGCCCAAAGCGTCGCCTCGAACCGTGGAGCGCCGGCCACCTGGTGCCGTCGGCTCGGAATCCTGAAAACGCGGACCGATCCTTCCCCGATCCGTTCGCTGGGAGCAGCCCCGTCGAGCCACAAACACGAACGCGGGTCAATCGCACCGACCCATCGCGAAACGATCCAATCCGGCGACCCACGGGGTCCGCCCATCTGGCGGTTTCTAACAGCGCCGAAAAACGCGCTCCGACAACGCGCCCGTACAGCGATACCGCAAACGCTGCGGTTGTAATAAGGAAACGCGTAACCGCCACTGGTTCCAAACCGCTCCAAACACGATCGGCCAAACAATGTAAAGCAAAAACGCCGATCGAAAAGTGATGCTAAATACCCTGCCGCGCAACGCCGCGCGTGAGCCGATTATAGGCGGGAGCCGGCCACTGTCAAGCCGGGACCAGACCTTGGCGATTTCAGGTGTGTGACCGGATCGGCGACCGTAAAAAACGGTAGGGCGTGTCGTTCTTTCGCCCCAAGGCGAAAGGTTGACCTGCCATGGTCGAGGCAGGTCAACCCCCCGGCATAGCCGGGCGAACCACCTCCCCTACCGTAAAGCCGCCTAAAGTGTCACGCACTCGGTGGCGACTTCCCACTTCGCGCCAGGTGACCGCAAGAACTGTCGGCGGTGCGGGAGCGTAACCTTACGGTGGTGGGGAGCGCACTGCCGAGTTCCGGTGGTGGTGTACGCACTACCGGGTTAGATCTTAGACCGATGCAACGGATTGCAGCCGGTTTGGGTCTTCGCCCGATAACCACATGTCATTCGCGTAACGGATGAGGTTGCAGGCAACCCGGCGTGAATGTGGCACGGGTTTCCAGCCCGGGTTTTCGGCGGCAAGATGGTCGTGCCACGCGGATGATCCGCTGCTTTTTAACCGGTCTTTCGGGCCGGCTTCGTCCGGGTCGGGTATTTATTGTCAAAAGCCACACACAAAGCGACAATGGGCGGGTCGTCTTAGGCCATTATACTCTGGTGTTAACGCTACCCAGGGTCACTGCGCGAAAACCGCGAGGGATACCGATGAACCGGGACGGGTTCTCCAGGTGCGGTTGATAGGTGACCCAACGCTATTCACTTTTTTCTTTTTCGAGGGATACGATGACGTTGCGAAGGTTCCGAATACTTGCCCTTTCCGTCTTTCTTGTCGCCGGCGCCGGTGCCGCCGCCAAGCCGTCCGGTGACAAAAAGAAACCCAAGGCCCGGGTCAAGTTGTTGGCCTCGGTAGACGGCGTTGTCGCCGGTGAGCCGTTTGACGTGGCCATCCATTTCGATATCGATGACCACTGGCACATCTACTGGCAGAACAGCGGGGAGAGCGGTCAACCGCCGCGTATAAAGTGGGCGTTGCCGCCGGGGTTCTCGGCGAGCCCGTTTCGCTATCCGGTTCCCAAGCGTCACACCGATCCCTCGGGCTCCATCACGACCAACATCATCGAAGGGCAGCCCTCGCTGCTCGTGCGTATCACCCCGCCGGCGGCGCTCAGCGGTAATTCCGTCACAATCGGCGGACTATTGAAATACCTGGTGTGCGACAAGATATGCCTTCAGGAATCCGCGAAACTGAAGGTAACGCTGCCCGTTCGAACGAGCGCGTCAGAGGTTCGGCCAGCCAACGCCGCCGTATTCGCCGCCGCCCACAAGGCCAGACCATCCCAGCAAAGTGAATACATTACCATCAAGGCGACGGTTAAACCGCAGGCCGACAAGCTCAAACCCGG
>CAZWWW010000119.1:0-8092 GCA_964637715.1 uncultured Phycisphaeraceae bacterium
GGCGCATTGCACCTTCATAGATACATTCGTTAAGGATCTCGCGCTACGTGGCGTGGGACTGGCGTACACTAAGCACCTCGCCGAACACGGCGCATGAGCGATTCGACCCCCACCTGTTCGACTTTGCTGACCCCGCCGGGCGCCGGTGCGATCGCCGTGATTCGTGTGGTCGGTCCTCTCGCGTTACGCTGCGTGGACTCGGTGTTTCGGTCGCCCACCGGCGCGACGCTATCCGATTCAGCAGAGAACCGGCTGCGTTATGGTACGCTGTGGGACGATGACGACCTGCTCGACGACGTTGTGGCGTGTGTCATCGCGCGGGATCCGCTCACGGTCGTTGAGGTCTGTACACACGGAGGGATACGGGTTGTCGAACGCGTATTGACTGCCTTCGAGCGAAGGGGCGTGAAGGTGGTCGAATCACTGGACAGCCTGCATTCAGCGTTCGTGGAGACCGGCGTACCGTTCGGCGATCGCTACTCAGTGTGGCCTGCCGCAAACGCGATCGAGCGCGATGTGGACGAAGCGCTGGTGTTGGCCAAGACGGAACGAGCGGTTCGTTTTCTGGCCAACCAACGATGCTTGCTTCCCAAGGGCTTGATCGAACTGATTGATCGCATCCCGTCGGATCCGGGTGGCGTGCATACCGCGCTCGGCGCATGGATGAGTGAATACGACAGCGCGCTGCGGCTCATCGAGGGCGTGACGATAGCGCTGGTGGGACCGCCGAACGCGGGCAAGTCCGCGCTGTTCAATCGGCTTGTCGGGCGCGACGCGGTTGTGGTCTCGCCAATCGAAGGTACGACGCGCGACTGGGTCAGTGCTTCGCTGGAACTTGAGGGCGTACCGATAACAATGCTGGATACAGCCGGTGACCGTCCGGCGGTCAACGACGCTGAGCAAACGGCGGTCGAGGTGGGGCGGTCGTTGTGGTGTGAGGCGGACTTGGTGCTGCTCGTTGCCGACGTGACGCGGTGGCGCGACAGCGCATACGCCGATGCCGTCAAACGGCTGATCGAACCGGAACGGGTAGCCGCGTATCCTGTTCCGCGTGTCCTGTTGGTTCTCAACAAGGCCGACCTGGTTGGGTCGGACGGCGTGTTTCTGGGGGACGCAGAATCAGCGGATTCGGGGAGAAGGGCTCATCGGGTATCATCCTTGACCGGGTCGGGCGTATCGGATCTGATGCGTTCGGTCGTTCAAAACCTGGGTTTTGAGCGCCCCGTGGTGGATAAAGCGTGTCTGTTTGCTGTCCGACAAAAGGATTCCGCGAGTAAAGCGCTGGCGCTTCCGATAACGGATAGTGACGGGTTGCGGCGAAGATTGACTCAATTGTTGGCGGGATAGGCGGAAAACCGTGAAACGGCTGCCTATGATTAGGTTGAGCATATACGCGGACAGGGAGCCCGCTGCGCCGATTCCCACCCGTCGGTAACCGTTTCTGTCGGGCGATGGGGGATCATGGGGAAAGTCCCTGTTCATCTCGGAGTTGAATGGCGATGCGTTCGCTTTTAGAGTGGTTGATGTGAAGGCCGAATCTGTTGCTAACGGGGTCGATGCCGATCGAACACATGCGGGTTCGACGGACCACGTCATGTCTGCCCTTGACGACACACAGATCGCCAGGTTGGTGATTGAGCGCAAGCTCTGTACCTCCGCTGAGGTGGAGTTGGTGCGCAACGAGCAGAAGGCCGTCCGCGACCCGGGGAAGCGGGTTACACTCGCCGAGCTCCTGGCCCAGCACGGCTATGTCACGCTCACACAGATATCGCGGCTGCAAATGGCCATGGACGAGGACTCCATGTACCGTCCTGCGCAGCAGATTCCTGGTTTTCAGATTCTGTGTCGCGTGGGGCAGGGTGCTATGGCCGTTGTGTTCAAGGCCAAGCAGCTCAGTCTGGACCGCACCGTGGCGATCAAAGTGCTTCCCAAGCGGCTTAGCGAGAACCCGGAGTTTGTTGAACGGTTTTATCGCGAAGGACGTGCAGCGGCTCGGCTCAATCATCCCAACATCGTTCAGGCGTTCGATGTCGGCGAATCAGGGGGCTATCACTACTTCGTGATGGAGTTCATTGACGGTCAGACCGTCTACGAATTGCTTACTGAAAGCCGGGCGATCGAGGAAAAAGAGGCGATTCGCATCATCCTGCAAACGGCCAGGGCGCTGCAGCACGCGCACCAGATGTCGCTCATTCACCGTGATGTGAAGCCCAAGAACCTGATGCTGACCAAGGCGGGCGACGTGAAGCTGGCGGATATGGGTTTGGCCCGGGAGATGGGGGACTACGCCACCGCGACCGCCGAGGCGGGTCGTGCCTATGGAACTCCGTACTACATCAGTCCGGAGCAGATTCGCGGCGATATCAACATCGATGCACGGGCGGATATTTATGGATTGGGCGCCACCTTTTATCACATGGTCACCGGTCGAGTTCCGTTTGACGGCACGACCCCGTCGGCGGTGATGCACAAACACCTGAAAGAGCCGCTCGTACCGGCCGACCACCTGAACAGATCGTTATCCGCCGGGACCGGTGAAATCATCGAGGTGATGATGGCCAAGAACCCCGAAGACCGCTATCCGTCCTGCGCGGAGTTGATCGCTGATCTTGAGGCGGTGGCCAATGGCGAGCCGCCGTTTCAGGCGCGAAAAAAATACGATCGTAATCTTCTGGAGACGCTGGCTTCGGGGGGGAAAGTCATTGAGTCCACGCCAACGAGCAGCGGTTCAATGGGGGTCGCCAGCGTTTCGATCAACTGGCTCATTCTCGTCGGCGTTCTGGCGGCGGTGTCCATCATCTGCAACGTGGTCTTGATCGTCGTGCACGGCAAATAGGCGTGCCCTGGTCGGTCGACCAGGGGGTCAACCAATCTTACCACCCACCCCGCTTTGCGCAGCGACGCCCGGTTCGAACCGGACACGCCCTACCGGCAATCAAACGCATCGGCCTGTACCGGCATCGGGTCGGGATTCGCTTCCCGCACACGCCCATGGCTCAGCACGACGGCATCCCAATTCTCGTCGGCACCCATAACGCCTCCGGCTTTGTTCAATTCACTAGGGACCACGTCGACGCAGGTGCGCAAGGTCCCGTTGGCGGGAATATACTGGTCGGCAAAATGGTCGATCTTAATCGGTGAATCTTCAAGCGTGGTGTCGGGGCTCGGTTTGAAGAACAGCCCGATGCGGAACGTCTCGACGTAGAATCCGTGTACTTCGCTGATGTCGATAAAGGCCCGGTGCTTTCGACCGGTCGGGTCGACCGAGACGTCTACGACGAACTCAGGCTCCTCCTCCGGTTCGCGACCCGGCAACGCCCTTTTGTCCAGCGGCGTTTGGAGCTTACGGTATTGTTCAAGCGTTACGCCGCGCTCACCCGCGAGCATCTGGTCGTCGCCGGGCGCGGCTTCGGTCTGAGGAGGGGCGGAGGATTTCATCGCGAAGGTAACAGCCAAAGCACCAGCGACCAAAACCATGAGAATCAGACGTTTGCTCATAACCGGGATTCCCGAAAAGTACCTGACAATCGACTCCGCCTACCGGTCTCGGCTGCGGTCCGAGTGGCGACGACAGCAACTAAAGTCTACGTCAAGTACGCTCCAAGGCAAGTGTTCGTTCGCAAACCGCCTGTTTTTTGCTGGTTTAGCGACCCGATTGCCCGTGGGGTGTTGTCAGGCGAGTATTGACGTTTGGCGTGGTCGGGCATAGCTTAAGAGATTCGGAATGCGACCAAGGCCTCAGGGAATTATGGCCTGTGTATCCTTTTGATGCGTGTGAACCGCGCGGCGTTCGTCCGCGGTGGGTCGTCGTGGTCGGGGTGCTTGCCTCCGCGGTTGTGCTGACGACGGCCGTTGGGTGTGCGCGACGATCCACAATGGCGGAGGGTTCGGCGCGGCTTGTTGTTTCAGCAAGACCTTACGCCAGGGACATTCCGGTCCCCGTTGGGTTCAAGCTCGTGGAGCGATCCAGTGAAGACTGGGTAACGCCCGGTCTCCGCTACGTGCGGCACCGCTACGAGGGGCGGGCTGACAAAGCCGATCTCCGCTCGTTTTATCGGGCACAGATGCCGCTCGTGCGGTGGTCGCAGACAAGCGACGCGAGCGTACATGGTCGATATACGATGAGGTTCACGCGCGGAACAGAGACCTGCACGGTTGAGATCAGCGGTGCGGAGCCCGGTGTGTTGGGGCGGGTGATTGTTGACGTGTTGATTACACCGGCGGGTCGATCCGCGCCGGCTGGCTAGTAAGGGTTGAAAGTGACATGAAATCGGAGCGACGGCACGAACTACGCGAGAACGACCTGGCACATTATCTGTCCGTAGCGCGCGACTATCTTGACGAAAACGGCGGGCGCGTCGGTCTGGTTGTCTTCGCTGTGATTGCGGTGGTGGCTGTCGCGACCTTTACGATGCGTTCCCGCGCCGTGGAGCTCGAGGACGTCTGGCGGCGGAAAAACCAACTTACGTTTCAGGACGTCGAGACGGGGCGCGAATCGCTGCGGGCGCTGCGCTCGCTCGCTTCAGAAACGACTGATGAGCATCTGGCCATGACCTGCCTGGTCGAGGGTGGTAAGCAGGCTCTTCGGCTGACGCGCGAGGTTCCCTGGCCACCGGATAAGGAGCTGAATGAGCAGGCGGCTTCATCGCTTGGCGATCTCCTCAGTAAGTTCGGTGATAACCCCATTGCCGCGGGCGTGGCACTTAGTGGTCTAGCGACTGTGGAAGAAAACCGCTTTCTGATTGACCACGACTACAGCCACAAAGACAAGGCACGCGAGTATTTAACGCGTATTATTGACGATCCGCGACTTAACGGTATGCCGTTTCAGAAGCTGGCCATCGATCGGCGCAAGTCGCTGGATGACACGTTTGTACTCATTCAATTCGATAATCCCCAACCGGAGCCTGCGCCGGAGGTTGAGCCGGCGGATGGGGCGGATCAGGCTGACACGGTGAACGACGCGGGTGTTGATCTCGTGGGCGAGCCCGGTGATGGGTAAGATAGCGGGACATCGGGTGTCTTGAGCGCGCAGCAGTTCCCGCCGGCAGGTCGATCTATGTGTTCACGCTTGTCCGCGGTGTCATGGACGGCACCGTTCGTTCTCGTGTGGCTTACGGGCTGTCAGCCGGCACGTTCCTCCGTTCGTGTTTCAGTAGACGACTACAATACACGGCCGGGTTTCTCGCAGGCGCGCAATGAGCCTTTTTCAGGTATCGAACGCGCGGCGGTTGTTCTTTCCGCATCGATCAACGAAGTCGTTTCGTTCACGTTTGCGCTGGCGCCGAATCAGGATCCGGTTGCGCGGGTCGGGCTGCGCATCACACCGCTCGTTTCCGATCAAGCGACCGTCGATCCAACGGTCTTGACGATCTATCGCATGCATCGTGTGCCGGTTCGCCGCTGGCGCGGTTGGCACATTCGTGCTATCCCACCCGATCAGCGGGTCGACAAACCCTACGACGTATTAGTGCCGTGGCGCGCGCCGCGCGGCGGATTGCCGGGCATACTTCTGCCGGGGCAGGACTACCGGTTTTGGGTGGATGTAACCGTGCCCAAGGGCACCGCGCCGGGAACCTATAGGGGGGCGGTGTCCGTGACCGCCGGCGATCGGGACGTCGGTGGTGTTGATGTGACGCTCACCGTGTCTTCGGTTGTGCTTCCGGATGAGCGTTCGATTCCGGTGATCGCACCAGTGGATTACCGATCGTTGATCCGCCACCACATCCGCCGCCTTGGCCAGCCCTATGTGCCCGCGCGCGACGATTGGCGGTCTGATCCGGCCGGTGGTGAGATCGACGCACTGCTTGGAGATACCATGCGTCTGTTACGGGCGCATCGGCTCACGCCTGTCCTGCCCGATCTGGCTCCGATCGCGCGAATCAGCGCCCGGGGTGCGCTCCAGCTCGATTGGTCCGCCTACGACGCGATCGTTGAGCCGTTTCTCGATGGTCGGGCGTTTGCCGATCGCGTACCTTTGGAAGCCTGGCCTATACCAGTTCGCGGGCTGAACCCCGGCGTGGGCGTGCGTGGGCTGGGGAATCGGCGGGATGATGCCTTCACGCGCTATGTTCTGGCTGGCTGTGCGCAACATTTCCGCGCGAAGGGCTGGTTGGAGCGCGCTTATGCCTCAGCGGATTCGCCGGGTGTTTCTGTCGTTGATGGGCTCACGGACGTCAAGCGATTCGGGAGGATCGCGCGGCGCGCTGACCCGTCTCTGCCCGTGCTGACCCATATGTTTCCTCAGGATCTCGCTCCCTACGGATGGCCTGGGTTTCCGCGTGTCGATCTGAGCGGGGTGGTCGATATATGGGCACCGCCCGCTCAGTTCTACGATGAAGCCGCGCTTCGCACCGAGAGCGGACGCCGTTGGATGAGTGTGGATCGTCCTCCGTTCAGCGGTACGCTCGAACTTGGTGCGCCGCCCGGATGTGTGCTCGGGCTGCCGTGGCAGGCGCGGCGGCTTGGAGCCGGGGCGATAGTCGTGACCTCGGTCAATCACTGGCCTGATGCCACGGGCGTCGATCCGTCGTCGTGTTTGGCGTTTGACACCCGATCGCTCCTCTATCCCGGCGAGGCGTTCGGGCTGTCAAGGCCGATTCCTTCCGTCAGGCTCAAACTGTTAAGGCGTGCGATGTACGACGCCGCCTACCGTGATTTGTTGGATGCGCAGGGGGAAGAGCACATCTCAGCGGTACTGGAGGAATCACTGGTCAGTTACGTCGGAGCGGATGCGTATCGTGCTCATTTCGCCGATGGGCGACCGATCGGTTTCGCGCTGGATGCGGGAGCGTATGAAGCGGCGCGGCAGATCATGGCCGACCGCCTGCGCCCCGGTACATCAAAGAACATCGGTGGGAAAGCCGGGTCGGCGGTGGTGCGTAACGCGACCTGGCGGCGGTTCATGCTGAACAGGCGGCGGGTTGAGTTTCTGGTTGATGGTTGCCGGGTGCGCGGCGCATTTTCGCCGGAGCGTGACGGGTTGGATGTTGACTGTTGGGTGTCGATCATCAACCGGACGCGCGTCCCTGTCGAGGGGCAATGGCGCTGGGATCGCCTTGCCGACGGGTGGACCACGACGGCGCGCGCGTGGACGGTTCCGCCGGTTGCACCGAATGACGTACGCCGGTTTCTGCTGTCGGCCACCGCAAGGACATTTGACACGGGCGACGGGCACGTGTCGCAGTCGGCGGTGCTGGCTACCAAAGACGGAACGGTGCGACGCGTGCCGCTGCGTGTCAGTCTTGTGACGGCGGAGCGCGTGGAGCGTCCGATTGTCGTGGACGGAGATCTTTCCGATTGGCGGGCCGCGCGAACCAATGTGGCCTCTGGTTTTCGACTTATCAGCGCGACGCCCTTGAGCGAATCTGCGGGTGCGGCGGTCTTCCCGCTACTGCGCACCGTCGCTTTTCTCGCGCGAGACGATCAGGCGCTATACCTAGGGCTCAACGCCGTGCTCCGGGATAACGAACCATCCGCCCCGATGCGCCGGAATACCGTTCACTATGACGACATGATTCCCGTAGGTGATGAGTTGATCGAGCTGCTCTTCGATCCGCTCAACGCGGGCACGCGATCACCCTCCGACCTCTATCACATCGCCATCAAACCGGCGGGAACGTACCTGGCCGAGCGCGGTATCGCGTTTGATCCGCCTTGCGGTGCGCGCGAACCCTGGTCCGCCGACGTGGAAGTGGCCTCGCGGGTGGAGGGCGATCGATGGACGGCGGAATTGCGGATTCCCCTGGAGGCCTTCGGCGATCAGTTTGAGACCGAAGGGGCGATATGGGGGTTCAATGTGACGCGCTACGACGCGGCGGGTCAACAGTTCAGCACCTGGTCCGGCGCGTCCGGTAACGCCTATGACCCGTTGTCGCTGGGAAACCTCTATCTACCGGGCGGTGCCGGACAGGCGCGGGCCCGTTGATTTGATCCGCGTCGGGCGAACGCTATGATTCCAATAGAGCGAGCGCTGCTCCCTAGTGCAGCGTCACAGCTTATTCTTAGGGTTCGTTGTGGGTGGCATGGGCAAACTTATTTGCCTGTGACTGCCCCCCAGCAACACGGGCAAGCTGCTGCTTGCCCATGCCAC
>CAZWWW010000120.1:0-8079 GCA_964637715.1 uncultured Phycisphaeraceae bacterium
CATTAAACGCTACTCCCCTACTCCTGATGAAACGTTGCGCAACTCCTATCTGTGGTAGCATGGACTCCCTTCGGATCAACGGATGGATTCCAACTCAATGGAACGGAGGCCGGTACGACAATCAATCCGCACCTGCCGCAGGCGGCAAGCCTTCATTGTCGGCAAATCCGAATCGAACCGGGGGTCATTATCCTCGGAATCGAAACGATGACGCCCAGGAGATGCTGCTCTTCATGTGAGAAGTACATCGGCGGCGCCTGCAGAGGAGACGCCTCGGTTCTGAGGCGCGCCTGGCATTCATCTCGGGGCGTATCGCTGTGCGCGCTGAACGGTTTACCTCCCGTTCGGCCGAAGGTTTTTCTTGACATTCTTGGTAAGATGCGCCATAATATTTCTTTAGTTTCAGGAGTTACACATGGTTCCGTTGCTCGCGGAATGAGGCGGGCGCGGACGTAATGTGTATGCGTCGAGTACGAGGAAACGCTGCGCCGAGCTGCGACCATAGTCCGGGTAGTGCCTCAAGTATTCTCAACTCCGGAGGGAAACCCGGCATGTATCCTTCCTCTCTGCACAACGGCACTCATTTCAGATCACCAAATTGCGAAAGGGAACAATCCAATGAAACACATGAAACACAGCAAATTTACAGTGGGGCTCGTGATGATCGCTCTGACGGCGTCGGCGATGCCGGCCGCGGCGCAGTTGCGCTATTCCTACGAAGCCTTACCCGAGCCGGTCGGGACGACTGCCAGCGAACCACACGGCATCTCAACCATCGACGACGGCACGCCCGCGCCCTCACGATACATGATCGCCGGGCGCGTCATTGATGCGACCGGATTATCGCGGGCCGTCGCTTGGGCCCAGGCAGCCGGCGGGGCGTGGGGCGTCGAACTCCTTCCGGTCACCAACCCTTCTGCGGACAGCGACGCCTGGGCGGTGGACAGCTTCTTTGATGTCGATTACTGGTCTCTTGCGGCAGGGTCGACCGGCGATCCGGCGACACCCGCCGGTCAACAACCGGCCGCCTGGACCTGCACGGGCAATCCCTGCACGTGGGTGCAAGAAACGGTTGTGATAGCGTCCGGCTACACTGGCGGCGCGGCCAGGAGGGTCGTCCATTCCAACCCGGGTTCCATATTCCTGACAAAAGCCTGCGGCTTCCTCACGGATGCTTCGGGCGGGACGAAGGCCGTAGTGTGGACGCGAGATGCCGCCTCGCTCGCCTGGCAGCCGACCTTGCTCCCGGGGCTCGTCGACCCTGACCCGGGAAGTACCGCCAACAGCATGGAGACCGGCTGCTGCTTTGACGGAACTCAGATCGGTTGGGCCATCGTCGGTGCGGCGGTGAATTCCGGCGAACAGTCAGTACCGGTGCGGTGGAGTTGTGACTCCTCGGTCGACGATTGCACGATGACGGCCTCCTGGTCGATAACTCCTTTGCCTTTCCTGGCCAGCGCAACGGGGGGTGAGGCCGTGGCGTTGCCTGCGGACAAGACGGTGGACCTCGTGGCCATCGCGTGCAATCAAGACGTCGGCGGCGGGGGGACAACCGCCAGGCGCGGCGGCGCGTATACATGCGATGAGGGTTCCGACGATTGCTCGTTGTCCTCGTCTTGGAACCTGCTCGAGCTGCCCCCGCTGCCGGGCTATGCCAACAGCCAGGCATTCGGAATCAAAGAGGATGGTGTGAACATCATCGCGGGCGGCTCCAGTGACAACGGGGCGGGAACCGAGGTCGCGACGGACTGGATCGTGGACCGGAGTGTGGCTCCGCCGACGGTGAGTGTGTTTGATGTGAACAACCTTGTGGTGAATCTCCCATCAAACGTAGCCCTTAAGAAGAAGGGTGATTTTAAGGATACTATTGATATTATAATTAAAACGAATAAGGGCCTGTACGCGCGCAACGCCTTGGCTCCCTATGTCGGAAACGCCGCCGTCTTGACGGATGTCCCGGCGTCGGTCCCGGCTATAGCGCCGAGTGGCATGATCGCCATGGCGCTCCTCTTGTTGGCAGTGGGCGTACTTCTCGTCAACCGACGCAGCATGGATCGCACACCAACGTAGTCGAAAGCCGCGATGGACAGGGGACAGGGAAGTTCACACGTGGTTTCCTTTGCTACCGTCGCAGGTTCACCGGGGTGCGTACGCGGTCTTCGGCCCAGGTCGTCGATCAACCCGGCGAGAACATAGGCATAGGATGCTTTCGCGAGGGGATGGGCATGGATGGCCCCGGGGACGTTCGTGAAATGTCGTCCTGAAGGAAAACGGACGTGCCGAGTCGAGATAGGGCGTACGCGCGCAGTCAATGGCGGGAAGCCTCTCCGGAATGAAGGCTTTGTTGGCGCGAGCGGCCCGATTCGAGAGGCACGGGCGTGCTTAGCCCTTGGACGGCTAACGTGCGCGATCGTTACGGAGAGTTCAGGCGCGCAGGGCTGGTGGTGCGCCCCACTATGTCGGGGGGTTCACCTGCCTCAACCACTCAACCATGGCAGATCAACATCTCGCCTTGAGGCGAAAGAACGACCTGCCCTACCGTTATTAGCCACCGCCGATCCTGTCACGCACCCCGAACATTCCGCTCCGTGGTAAACCCGTTTACGGGTACGGAAGTCGATGCTATAGTACCGCTGGTTGCTTTCGTTGAAGGACAGCCCGTGAATTTCACGGCCTTCGCCCTTGCGTTTGGTTCGCTGGAGCGATCCGTCTGCAAACTCGATTACTCGGATGAAAACGCGCAGTCTTCCCATGCTGCCCTCGCCCTTGTCCAAAGGGGCTAGCATTGAGGGAGCCGTGTTTAGGCAAGAAGGTAAGCAAAGTCGATTCTGCAGCTCGCGGCAGAATAGCCATAAGTCATTGCAATACAATGGCTTAGGAGAGGTGGGTGAGTGGCTGAAACCAACGGTTTGCTAAACCGTCGTACTGGGTGAACCTCGGTACCGCGGGTTCGAATCCCGCCCTCTCCGATAGATTCTGCTGATCGTTTGTAAGGCCCTGTGTCGCCATGAGTTGCGATCAGGGCCTTCAAGCATTTTTGGGCTGCTGTCCCAATACTGTCCCCATTCGCTACTTGCCACCGAGGTTCTCGAGCTCGCGCCATAGGACCGCAAATTAAATGACTTCCCGGTTTCATGCATTTGTGGGTACTGCTGGGTAGTTCCATTTCGGAAGGTACTCGCCGAAGAGAATCTGCCTGTGGTCGTTGAACCCATTGGACACGGTGCGTCCGGTCTCATAGATCTTCTTGATGATATTCACGGTGACTTTCAATCCCGTCTGCGTCCTCGTTCTCTTCATCAGATCCGTGACGATCTCCACCGAATGAAAGATCACACCCTGACAAGCCCGAGTGAAATGAGCAAAGAGCCGGTGTTCGATCTGGTTGTACTTGGACGCATACGGGGCGTAGTGAGCCACACGGATGTCGATGCCGATCTTGTCCACAAGCTTCTGCAGATCCTCCTTGAACAAATAGGGGCTCGCACTGTTGCTGCCGCCACCGCCGCACAACAGTGATTCATTCGTAAATACTCCAAATCGCTGGAAAAACCGGCCCTGACGCTATCGTCCAAGGGGGCGATTTCGCCGGAAACGGGGTTTCTACGAGTGAATCAAGAAGAGCGCTTGCTCTATTCGTTGTCCATGGCGATGCGTTTGGCAATGCGCCGGGCATGGAGCAGCGCGAAAAACCGGCGGTAGGCGCGCACCAGGAACATGAACGTGAACAGGACGAATATCACGGCGAACGCGATCCGCCATGCGTCGAGCGGATTGAACGCACCCCACGCAATGACGACTACGGAGAGCGCGCAGAACCCCGCCGCCGCCACGTCGCCGAAGGGAATCTCGGCTTCCTGCGGCGCGTAGATACCGCGCATCTTCATCGGACGCGCGTTGTATTCGTGGCCGCATTCAGGACAGGTATACAGATAGGGAAGCGTACGAAGGTTGTACCCACAGGTTCCGCAGAACACGGATGTGGTGATGCGCCGATCCTTGTACACGTCATCGGCGTTTCTTTCGAGTTCTTCGTTCGATAGCCCCATACACACAGGCTGCCCGTTACTCGGAGAACATCACCTCGATAAACGTTGCGGGATCGAACGGCTCGATATCCTCCGTCGTCTCTCCGAGCCCGACGAACTTCACCGGCACGTTCAACTCATCGCGGATGCCGACCACAATGCCCCCCCTGGCGCTGCCGTCGAGCTTCGCCAGAAAGATGCCCGTTACCGCGACATGTTCGGAAAACTGACGCGCCTGGTTCACGGCGTTCTGACCGATCGTCGCGTCGAGCACGAGCAACACCTCGTGCGGGGCACCGGGTATCTTCCGTTCGATCACCTTTTTGATTTTAGCCAATTCGCGCATCAGATGGTCCTGCGTGTGCAGGCGACCGGCTGTGTCGACAAGGAGGATGTCGGCGCCCCGCGCCACCGCCGCCTCACACGCGTCATACGCCACCGCGCCGGGGTCCGCCCCCTGTCCGTGCTTGACGATTTGCACGCCGATGCGCTCCGACCAGATCGAAAGTTGTTCCACCGCCGCCGCCCGGAACGTATCGCACGCCCCCAGCACCACCCGCTTGTCCTGCGCGGCGAAATACTGCGCGAGCTTGGCGACGCTGGTGGTCTTGCCCGATCCGTTAATGCCCGTAACCAGCACGACGGTCGGACCGCTGTCGGCGAAGTGGATGCACCGGTCGGACTCGGGCCACATTTCCACAATATGGCGGGCCAGATACGCCTGGATCTCCTGTTCCTCGGCTATCTCGCCCTTCTTCCAGCCCGCGCGCACCATGTCGATGAGCTTGGTCGTTGTCGCGGGACCGAAATCCGCAGACAACATGGTGTCCTCAAGTCGTGTCAATGTTTCTTGATCGATCCGGCGCCCGATGCGCAGCACCGAACGAAACCCCGAGACGATTTTCTCGCGGGTGCGCGCAAGCCCTTTTTTGAAACGATCGAACAGACCCATTATGGTTGATCCTGAAGGGGGCCCGAAAGCTCCTGGAGCACTTTGTCCAGCACCCCGTTGATAAATCGCGGCGATCCCGCCCCCCCGTATTCCTTACCGAGTTCAATCGCTTCGTTGATCGTCACCGGTGGCGGGACATCACCGCCGAGCATTTCAACCACCGCGACGCGCATCACGTTCCGCTCCACCATCGAGATACGCGACAACTCCCATTTCTCGGCCGCTGTCGAAATCCGGTGGTCGACGTCCGCGCGTTGATCCCAATAGCGCGTAACCAGAAAGGCAGCATAATCGATCCGCTCGCCTTCACCCACCTGGTCCCGCAGAAATGCGTTCAGCGCGACGGGGCTGTCATCGTGTTGCACGTCCCACTGACACAAAGCCTGCATGGCCAGGATGCGAGCGCGGCGGCGGGTGGAAGGCATGGCGAACGTGACCTATTGCTTGGGGGGAAGTTGCTTGAGCAGGTTGACGAGTTCGATAGCACTTAACGCGGCGTCGGCCCCTTTGTTTCCCGCCTTGGAACCCGCGCGCTCGACGGCCTGTTCGAGGGTGTCAGCCGTAATGACACCGAACGTCGTGGGCACGCCGGTGTTCAATCCGATCTGCGCGATCCCCTTAGCCGCCTCGCCGGCGACATACTCGAAGTGCGGCGTGTGCCCCCGTATCACGCACCCCAAACAAATGACCGCATCGAATCGACCCGACAACGCCAGTCGGTTGACGACGAGGGGAAGATCAAAGGCACCCGGTACATGAACACAGGTGATGTCCTCGTCCCGGCAGCCGTGGCGCTGAAGGGCATCGATCGCGCCGGAAAGCAGACGCGATGTGATAAACTCGTTAAACCGGCTTACGGCAATGGCGAACCGTTCGCCGTCGACCGTCAGCGCACCGCTCAATTCGTTGGCCATACCGGGAAACTCAATCTCTGTTCATGCAGATCCGGCACGCATGCCGCAACGCCGCCTATAAAACCAAATCCAAACCGTCAGGATCGATTGTTATCAAGGCGGGCATTCGGTCAAGCGCGGACGCCGCCAGGTCTCCAACCGGTGTCCCGCAAGAGATCGACTAGGTATGCATCCTTATCAAACCCGTGCCATAAGCCGGCGTCCGCGAGCTCTCCTTACAGAAAAGAACGGGGTCGCCTTTTCGGTCTTTCCGTGCTTCAAACGTAACATATTCGCCTCGGACGCCGTCCGTCACACCCTAAATTACCGGTCTCACGGCTGCGGCATGGCGTTTCGGTTGAAATCCTGCCTCAGCCCCCCCATAATCAACCGGCAGCAGGAGGGGTGAAACGCAGCGGGCGTGTGCGGCGACGGTATGGACAGGTCCGCACTTCACCGCGACGGCTACTATAGTGAGTGGGAAGAAGTCACAACCTTACAACTTCGTTCCGCAGTACGGAACGAAGTTGCACGACGAAGGGGTAATCATGCGTACCGCGCTTGTCACCGCACCGACTCAGCGTGCGTGTAGGTCTCGGTGGGAGGCGGGTCGACTGTGGGTTGCCTGTCTGACGCTTACAGTCGGCGCGCTCGGTCTCCAGGGCAGCGTGCGCGCTGCCGGACCCGTCATTCAACCCGATGCCGTGAACGAGCAACTCAACCTCGCAGGGAGTCAGATCGTGACGCTCGATCTGGGCGTCAGCGCAACCGCTTCCGACGTGCTGGTTGCCAGCGTACCGATTGACGGCGTCGACTCCACCATCAGCCTGCGTCCCTATTCCGTTCGTGCACCCGGGTATACCGTCAAGGCACAACTACCGGACGGTTCCTACGTCGAGGTACCGCCAACGCCCGAACGAAACTATCGCGGCAGCGTCGACGGTATCGCCGGCAGTGTCGTAGCCGCGTCGATCGGTGATGACGGCATCCGCATGCGCGTCATCATGCCGGACGACAGTGAGCGATGGCTCGAACCGGCCTCCAGTGTCGTAGCCGGCGCAGGAGCGAACCAATACGTCTACTACACGGGCGCGGACGTGCTGGATACCGGGCGGACGTGCGCTATGGTGAACAACGGCGGCATGATGAAACAGGCACCCGTTTCTCGAGACCTCCGAAGTTATGCAGCGTCGAACAGCGTAGGCGGGGTGGCTGGGACACTGGGTCCCTACATCGCCGAACTCGCGGTAGATGCCGACTTCGAATACTTCCTCCGATACGGTTCGATCGCCGGCGTCGAAGCGCAGATCAATTCGGTGATCAACACCGTCAACGTGCAATACGAGCGCGATTTGAACATCCGCCACGTCATCACGACCATTATCGTACGCACCGCGGAGCCGGACCCGTATAGTTCGAGCGACGCCTCAACCTTGTTGAACCAGTTTCGCAATCACTGGGTCGTCAGCCAGGGTACCGTCCAACGCGACATGGCCCAATTGTTCACCGGGCGGGCGATCAACGACACGGTCATCGGTGTGGCGTGGCGCGGCGACACCGGAACGAACACGGTCTGCGGCGATCTGGGCTACAGCGTCGTGGAATCAGATTGTTTCTTCTCCTGCAACAGCTTCGCCGCCAAGACCGATCTTTCAGCACACGAGCTCGGACACAACTGGGGTGCGGATCACTGCGCTTGCGGCAACCCCGGCAACACGTGGACCATGAACCCGACCATCACGGCGGCGAACCGGTTTAACCCGACGTCGTCGATCCCTGAAATGGAAGCGTTCCGCGATACGCGAACGTGCATCAGTCAGCAGGATGAGCTGCGCCGCATTTTCATAACCACGGATGCCAGTGAAGTGAATGAAAACGGTACGCTGGGCGTCCAGGTAACCGCCGACTTTCTGTTTGGAGCCGATCAGGACGTTACGCCGTTTGTTACGTGGGGACTTGATCGCCCGATTGGTTTTGTGAACTCGCTCGGCGTGCTCACCACCTTCGATGTGACCGGTGACCTTTGCTTGACACTCACCGCGTCCTACACGTTCGACGGCGTCACCAAGATCGATCAGGTGCAGATCCGCGTCATAGACCTCGACGCCCCCCTGCACATCAGTCTGGCCAATCCGCCCGACGGAGCGATAGACGCCCGGCAACCTTCCGACCCGCAGGCGCAGGTGGCCATGGGTTGGGATACGGT
>CAZWWW010000121.1:0-8017 GCA_964637715.1 uncultured Phycisphaeraceae bacterium
AAGGCGAGTTCCGACCCCTGCGGTTCCACCCGAAGCGAAACGGGTTTTTCACCACGTCTCGCGATGTCCTGCCGTGCCCGGCGCACCCAGTTGTAGAAGGGATAGGGTTTGTTGAGGCGCGGACCGTATTGCTGGATGCGCCGCCTCCAGATGTATTGATTCGGATCCAGATCGAGGGCTTTACCCCAGTACGTCACGGCTGAGCGAAAGTCTTCGAGCGCGTCGTTGCGTTTGTCGTATCTCATGCGATAGGCGACCCCCAAACGAAAACAGGCATCCCCGTTGGTTGGATCCAGCGCGACGGCGGTCCGGTAGGCGGAAATCGCGGCATCGAGGTGCTTCGCACGCTCCTCTAGGATGAGCGCATCCGCATAGTTCATCCAGGCTGTCGGTGTGTTTTTGTTGGGTGCCTCACGCCGCAGCGTAGCGACGTCGCTAGGCGCAGGTTGCGCCGTCTCTGGCGGTGGCTTAAAGACCTTGCTCAGAAACTCCTTTTCCAAATCCGCCGGATCGATCCCGACGCGCCGCACTATTCCGAACTCGTCAATGGCAACCGTCATCGGAACAACTTTCACGCCGAGCCTGTTGAGCGAGTCGACCAGCACGGGGAAGTCGAGCCGTTTCCACTGCATGAACAGTCGGCAGCGATCAGGATGCTGCTCCTGAATGATTCCGACGATTTGCAACGCCCCGCGGTCACGCAACGCTTTGGTGTGTTCATACCAGACCGGTATATGTTTGCGACAACCCGCTCACCACGACGCGAACACATAAAGGATCGTCTTTTTGCCGCGAAACGCGGTCATGTTCGTAAGCGCTGCGTCCGTCAGTCCGGGGAAAGACATCTCGGGAAAGGGTTGCCCGATCCGGATGCGCGGAGGTGCCGACGCCTGTTTCTGCGCAACCGCAGTCGAAAACAAAAGGAGGCTCAACACGATCGAAACGGGAACCGCACGGACATAGCGTCTGGTAGTCATCCTAAAGCATTCTCTCTTGTTGCGTATCGCCGCATCGGGTCGATTCGACGGATGCAACCTTGTTCAACCGCTTCAATAAGAATAGCGCCTGCCCTATCGTATCCGAACGATGGTCTCGCCTCAAGCGAAGAGGCCTGTTTTACCGCCCATTGGGCACTGAAGGCGCCCGTCGAACGGGTCCGCCCGCTGTATCAATTCCCTGGACGGCGTATACTCGCCCGTACCATGCCGAGCATTCCGTTTACTGCCGCGCAGCGTCGAGCGATTGAGACGGTCGGTCGAAGCGTCATCGTCACCGCCGCCGCCGGATCGGGCAAGACGGCGGTGCTGGCTGCCCGGTGCGCGTTCTTGGTGTGCGACGCCCCGCCACCCGCGCGGTGCAACGCCGACGAACTGCTCGTATTGACCTTTACCGATGCCGCCGCCTCGGAGATGCGTTCGCGCATCGTGGAGGTGATCCGCACGCGGTGCGCCGCCGAACCGAACAACGTGAGACTCCGCGAGCAGGCGACCCTCGTCGGCGCGGCGCAGATCACAACGATACACGCCTTTTGCCTCTGGCTGGTACGCCGCTGGTTCAGCGAGATCAACGTCGATCCGTCCGCGACCCTGCTCGACGCCCACGAAGCCACGCTGCTTCGCCACGACGTGCTCGATGAGCTTTTCCGTCGTTTGTACGAGCGGGCCACTCAGCGCGAAGCGGCTCCACTCGGCACCCCTCGCGAGCGCTTCGACCCGTCGGATAACGAACAATGCGCGTACGCGATTCGAGCCGACGCACCCCTGGCAGTGCGCTTCGTGCGTCTGATTGATGATTACGGTCTGGGTGAGGACAGCGCGATCGCCTCGTTCATCCTTCGCATTAGCGCATTTCTGGGCTCGCTCCCGAACGCTGCCGCCTGGTGCCGCGAGGCTGTCGAATGGCTCGAACAGAGACCGGAAGAGGTGGTGGGCGCGTTGATCGACGAGGTGTGCAGCGAAGTCGACCAACAAAGCGGCCATTGCGAGGCGCTGGCACGCCGACTTCGATCAAGCCACCCCATCGCCGCCTTCTACGCAGACGTGATATTCAATTACGCCAAGCAACTTCGAGCATGGTCAACTAAGATGTCATGCCCTGACCGGGCGACCGCGCGCGCTGTGTTCGATGAAGTACGTTCGGAGATAGGCTCGTTCGATTTGTCTGCGAAGGGGGCGCCGCGCTTAAAGAAAGACGGCGATCCTGCGGTTCGCGCCGCTCGAGATGCCGCGTCCGACGTCTACAAGCAAGTACGCACCACACTGCTGACCGCCCGACTCAAGAAGCGATACGCAGCCTTGACGGTCGATCGGTGGCTTAAGGGTTTGAGCGATACCGCGCCCCATGTCCGCACGCTGATCGAGCTGGTTGACGCGTTCGATCAGGCGCTAACCACCCGAAAACGCGACTTGAACGTGCTCGAATTTTCCGATCTGGAACGACTCGCGCACCAACTCCTGCGCAGCACAAACGCCCCGGATTCCCCCTCCCAGCCTGCCCGATCTTTGCACCGTCGTTTCGCTCATGTTCTCGTGGACGAGTTTCAAGACGTTAACCCGATCCAACAGGAAATCCTCCGGCTGGCGTCTCGGGAATCCGACCCGGACTCGATAGACAATCTTTTCGTTGTGGGCGACGTGAAGCAGAGCATCTACCGGTTCCGCCTTGCGGAACCCGCGCTCTTTTCCAACCGGCTCGCCCGGTTTCGTGATAAGCGGGAACGCGGCCGCGCGCTCACGCTGCGGGAGAACTTTCGATCCCGAAAAGAAATCCTCGACGCCGTCAATCTTTTGTTTCAAAACCTGATGCGCGCAGGCTCCGGAGAGGTCGAGTATGACGCCGCCGCTGAATTGCGCGCCGGACGCCTGGTTGAAGATGAAACCAGCCCCTCGCCGGTTGAGCTTCACGTACTCGAACGAGCGATCGGCGATGCAGCCACCGCCGAACCCGATTCTGCCGGCGCAGAACGTGACCGATCCGACGCGGAGGACGATGACAACGTTGACAACGATCACACCGGTACTCTGCCCGGAGAACGCGTAACGACCAACTTGAACGACCCGTCGACCTGGAATCCGATCGAACGCGAGGCCTTTTTGATCGGGAGCACACTGCTGAACTGGCGCGAGACCTCAACGCCGATCGTTGACGGGCAGCCGCCGGCGTTTCGGGACGTGGCCATTCTTCTTCGCGCCGCGCGATTCAATGCCGACTGTCTCACGAGCATGCTCGGCGCTATGGGTGTTCCCGCGTTCGCGGCGGTGGGCGGATCACTCTTCGGCACGCTGGAAATCCGCGATGTCACCGCCGCCCTTGAAGTACTCGACAACCCGCAGCAAGACATTCCCCTTGCAGCCTTGATGCGCAGCGGCGTGTTTGGCATTCGATTTAACGAAGACGACCTCCTGGAGATCAGGTGCCATGCGCGCGGCATCTCGTTTCACGCCGCCGTACGTTTGTATCTTGAGGAGGGAGCGAACAAGGCACTGCGCGACCGCGTCAAACGGCTCGCGAGACGGGTGGAACAATTGCGCGACACGGTCCGCCGTCGCCCCTTGAGCGACGTGCTGCAGCGCTTGTACGACGCACTCGGCTACATGGCCTATGCCTGCGGACTCCCTAACGCAGAACGCCGCCGCGCAAACCTGCTCAAACTGCACGACCTGGCGCGTTCGTTCGGATCGTTTCACAAACAAGGATTGCACCGGTTCCTGCGGTTCATTCAGTTGCTCGAGCGGGAGGATCAGACCATCGCCCCCGCGCCGGTTATCGGCGAAACCGAGGACGTCGTCCGCGTCATGAGCATTCATCAGGCGAAAGGGTTGGAGTTTCCGGTCGTATTCGTCGCCGGTTTGGGAACCAAGTTCAATCTCGGAGATCGCAACGGGCGCATGATATTCGAGCGCCGGGCGCACATTGGACTGCGCGTCGTCGACCCGAATCTCCTGATCGAATACCCCACCGCCGCCCACCGCCTCGCCGCCGCCGAAGTCGAGCGAACCGCCCGCGCCGAGGAAATGCGCGTGCTTTATGTGGCCATGACCCGGGCACGCGACCGACTTGTTCTAGTAGGAACGGAGCGAAACCCGGCGCAGCGCCTCCGCGACGCCGGTTCACCCGGCGACCCACTTTCGGACCTGACTATCAACACAGCCAATCGACCGCTCGATTGGATCATCCCGATCCTGGCGGCTGCTCCGGTCGGTAGCGTTGAAGGATACGCCCACGGCAGTCCCACGGATGCCGCCCCTTCCCCCCCCACCTATCGCGTAAAGATTCATGACGCCGACGAGATTCGTTCGTGGAAATTGACCGAAGACGCCTCGCCCGATCAGTCGCGCCTGCTGACCGCGGTGGCATCCCAACAACCACTGCCCGAGTCGGAACCGATCGCGCCCGACGATCCCGACGTGGAGCGCGTCCTGCGGCGTATCGACAACGTGTACCCCTTTCTTCCCGTCACGTCAGTCCCGGCTGCGATCGGGGCGGGATCGTTCAAGGGAACGTTCGACGACCGCGATGTTGAAAACCCAACGGTAGCGCTGGACCCTGTTCACCAACCCTTCGTTGCGCCCCCCTCGCGCTATACCCCGAAAGAAACAAAAGGTGCCGTCGCGCGCGGACTGCTCATGCACCGTGTACTGCAACACCTTGATTTCGCGCAGGCGATGAATCAAAACGGTCTTGCCGACGAACTGCACAGACTTGTGGCGTCGGGCGTAATCGACGCCAACGAACGTGATCAAATCGATAAACAAGCGATCGAATGGTTCCTGACCACGCCGCTGGCTACATCGATCCGGTGGGCCGGTTCTGCGTACCGACGGGAGTTTCATTACATAGCCCGGGAGCCGACCACGACATTCGACGCCGACGCCACCGGCGGGCAGGACGACTTCATGCTGGTGCGTGGTATTGTGGACGGCGTGTGGCCCGTCGATGGGGGCATGGAGCTTGTAGACTTTAAGACCGATTCCGTAGCGCCAGACGCCGTTGAAGAGCGCGCCGACCGCTATCGCGTCCAAGTGCGCCTGTACGCCCGGGCCGTTTCGGCCATGTGGGCCCGACCGGTGCACCGCGCTACGCTTGTATTCCTGACCGCACGGCGCATGGTTACGATAGACCAGCCGGATCGTGCGTGCGGACCGCTGCAACACACGAACCGGACGAGCTCGCGCGACGTACTCAAGAGATAACCGCAGCCCCAGCGACCTGGAGCACAAGGCAGATGACTTTATACGGAAGGCACTTGAGAGCGGCGTGGGTCCCGATGGTCGCCGTAGCCACATGGTTCGCCCCACCGGTCGACGTACTTGCGAAAGAACCCGTTACCCCGAATCCGCCGCCGGCAGCGAAGGTGGCGACGTTCGAACAGGCGATGGACGTGTTGTATTCATGGCTTGGTGCGTGGATCGCGGTCGAAACGCACTACGACCCTTCGGGGCATGCCATCGCGGAAGTAAAGGGTACGGAGGAATCGCGCTGGATTCTCAATCAGCACGCCATTCGACGCGTCTACCGTAACCACAGTTCGGGAGAACCGTTTGAAGCACAGGGCACGTTCACGTGGAGCAACGTGTCAAAGACGTTTCACGGATACTGGATCGACAACCGATCGGAGAGCGGACCCAGCCGTGTGCAGGCGACCTGGTCGCCGGACACACGCACGATGGTCTATGAACTCGAGCACCAGCTACCGGGCGGCATTCAGCGGTTCAAAGTCGTCGAGCACTTTGTCGACAACGATCACCGCGTTGCGACAACGTATCGAGTCACAGGGAAAGATCTTGTCAAAGTCCTCGAAGTGTACTACCGCCGCAGCGCGCCTTGTCCGGAACAACGATCGCGTGTGCGTATCATCATGGACGGAATCAAATGAATCTGCGGGTACCTGATGAGCCATGTCCTTCCATGCACCCGCTGGGCAACCCACATCGCGCCGCGGCAACCAATGCAGGTCGTTGATGCGTGACGGTGTGAAAGCCTTACCCCCGCCGCCAGCACGGGCGTCTTGTTGGGCAAAACCGATCCCCCACCGGGAGGCACGCTATGTTTTACGGACACGGCGATGGGAATGGGGACCTCGCCCCTCTGAACGTGAGCACCGCACGATCGATATCCGCGAAGTCAACGACGCGGTCAGGGGTTAAAGGGACTAGGTCGCACCACGCTAGCGGCTGCGTCGTGGTATCGCCGAGGAACACCCCGACGATCTCGGAAATGTCGTTGAAATCCACCCTGCCGAACGGTGTTCTTACATCACCGAGGATTCCCGTCGTCACCGTTACGGGGCGGGTCGGGCCAATCCCGTCGTACACCGCCTGTACGCGGTAGGTTGTTTCCGGGAGGATATCCGAATCGCCGACCGCCACCGTACCCCACGAGGCGGCGGGCAGCGACGTAGCCGAGACCGACAGATACCCCGGTACGGACGCGTGTTCGAGCAGACAAGGCAGATCGGGCGAAGTCACACGAAAAGCGACGTCTACAGGATAGTCAGCCGCTTCGATCGACAGATAGCGTGAACCCGCAGCCGCGACGACGGGCTGTGGGGGTTCGGACCGCACCCACGGCGTATTGGCGTAATACGAAAGCGCCGGCACGAGCTCTTCGCATTGCGGAATGATCTGATCGGCGGGTAAGATGAACCCGTAGAACCCCTTGTCCCGACACTCGATGGTCATGGAAAGTATGCCGAGGTCGTGATAGGTCCAATCGAAGGAAACACCGCTGGCCGGGTACAACGTGTCCCAGGTCGCCCCAGCCTGATAGATCTTCCCGTGTACGTCGTAAATCAAAGAACGCATCTCGGTTCCGATTTGATCGAGGAGCGCTTCGTCCGGTGACAGGGCGCTTTGTCCGGCGTTCGACCACAAGATCAACTGCGAATAGTTGTGAATGTCGAGCTGGGCTCGAATGTTGGTATGCCGCTCGAAGAAGTCACGCAGCGCCTGCGTCTCCGGCTCGGAAAACGCTTCGGGACCGCGATAGGTTCCACTGGTCACATTGTCGTTCGACCCGGGACCGCCCCATCCCATCCCCCAGTTCCGGTTTAGATCGACGCCGTACACGAACCCGCCCGTGCCTCTCACGTTTTTTCGCCAAAAGCGGTCCGTCGTCCAGCTGTAGATATAACCGTCGACGTTGAACACGGGGATAATGAAGAACTCAACGTTGTCTACCAGATCACGGATCGACGCGTCGTTCGCATAGTGTTCCAGCAGGTAGGTCGCATAGTACGGGGTCACCATGGTCGTGATCCATTCGCGTGCGTGCTCGGCGCTGAAGTAGACGACCGCCGGTTTGTCGGTGATCGCATCACTCGAGATCCGCAGCCCCCAGATCGTACGACCCTCAAGCGTTTGACCGATCTCAATCAGCGACGCCAGAGACGGATAACGCGACACCAGTTCGTTCATATACCAGAGGATCGTTCCTTGAGTCGTAAAATCCCCGTATTCGTGATAGCTCAGGAAGTACGTCGAAAAGGGATCACCCCCGGCGACCACCGGGACGGTCCGCTCGCGTTGAATCCAACCGTTTACGTCGTTCTGAACGACCCGAAACGCCAACCCCATGCGCCGGATCAAGGCGAGCTGCTCGGTGTTCACCAGGACATCCAACGCCCCCGGTCCCGGCGAACAATTCAGGATGACGGCACCGTGATCCTCCAACGCCTGTATCTGCACCGGATCAGCCACCTTGACCCGGACAAGGACGCGGTCCGAATAGTCAATCGCCGTCGCCTGTTCACCCCGCGAACGCGGTGCGGCGACCGCGAGCGTCGAGACGAACAACGCTACCCCCCATAGCCGACCGACAGAACCAGCAGCAAACAAGGCAACCTCCCCTGATCGACGAGCGTAAGAACCAGGCAACCGGAACCAACATCGCTGCAACCAGAAACGCGCGAATTCGCGCCCCCCTTCCGTACACGATAACCTCTCAATTCTAGCATCATAGCAGCTCCGAAGGAATCGCGACACCAGACCCGGCGCACCGGTTCCCCCCCCCCCCCCAC
>CAZWWW010000122.1:0-7981 GCA_964637715.1 uncultured Phycisphaeraceae bacterium
GGAAGTCACGATAGATGGTGCCGTACGCGCCTTCTGTCATCACCTCGTCGCCGGGTTCCAGCCCATCGGAGAGAAACGTGCGCCCGCCCGCGAAAGGGGTTGCCCCGGCCGCGCCGGCGTCGGAATCAACAACACTCACCTCAACAGCCTGCCAGCCGTCGCCGGATCGCTTGACGCAGAAGGTCTTGCCACCACGTGATACCACGGCGGAACTCGGCACGACAATGGTTTCAACCTCATCGCCGAGAAGATCAATTCGTACACGCTGACCGGGACGCAGTTGGCTCGCGTCCTTGTCGAGAAAAATCACGATCTGGCTGGCTCCGGTGCTACGCTCCGCCTGCGGCAAGAGATAATCGACGCGCGCCGCGATGGGATCGGCGTGGGCATCGAGATGGACCTCCGCACGGGTGCCTGCGCGAACGCGGATGCCGTGCATCGGAAAGACCGCCGCTTCAATCGCCAGCTCGGAGGGAACTGATAAAACCGCCAAAGGCTGGTCAGCGACGACATCACTCCCATCACGTACGAGCAACTCGAGGATTCTCCCATCGACAGGAATCGTCACCGTCGCAGCGGTTTCCAGTTGGGCCAACTCATCTTTTGTCTTGTCGATAGAGAGCGCAAGCTCATGAACAATCGCGCGTGCGGCCACGCCTTCCTTGTCGTCTTTGCTGACAATTCCCTTTTCGAGCAGCAGGGAGAACCGGTGTACGTCGGCCTGCGCTTTGGCTTGCTGCTCGCGCATGATCTTCATGTCGTCTTCGAGCATGCGGCGTGGCCCGTCAATCCTTGGGCCGGTCAAACGCAGAAGAATCTGCCCTCGTTCCGCAATCTGTCCAACCTGCCATGGGCAGTCTGTGACGCGCCCGGCATGAGCACCCCGTAGCGTCACTTTGCGACGCAGCACGACCCGACCCGTGACAGTTTGGTGGGGATGCCAGGTAACTGCGACGGCAGAAACGTGAGATGGCTTGCCTCGCGGTTGTTCGAGGCGCTTGGGAATCGCCTTGGATTCTTCGTCGCAGCCGGTCGTCACCACCGAGACAGCCAACAGCAGGCATGCAAGCGTTTGGCTAGTAGGTTTCATACTACGGGTCTCGCAATCATCATGTGGCACGACGGACGCCACCTGGAACAACCTTTGCTTGGTCAGCGTGCGTAGCACCGTTGATCTCCGGCCCAGGGCAAGCTCTCTTTTTGCGTAGCGGTCGAATCGCTGTTTCATCCGGCAAAACGACTCGATTCGTCGATACACAATATTCGAAAACGCTATAAGCCGCACAATTCGGCAACGAGTCGGCGATCAATCGCAGCCTACCGCGAAACCAAACGAAGAGCCAGATTGTCAGCGTCGGAAACAGTTCTTCCGCATATTCGGTGACGAATCCTGATTGGGATCTCGGGTGGTAGGATGTCCCGATGGAGGATCCAAGGAAGGATTTGGATCAGCGGTAAGCATACCGCCGTGAACTTCGGATCGCGGCTGCCCGACCCGGTGGGTTTGGAATGGAGTCATGTTCACGTCGCGAACGACGAAATGCGCGTCGAGTTACACACGAGGGTTGCAGGCCCTTCCCGGATGTCACCTTCCACATCCTGTCGCCGGGCTGCAACTCGGCGATGCACTTCGCGCTGCTGTGCCAAGCGAGGACGCCGCCGTCGTCCGGGAAGCCGGAAGCCTTGCCGGGCGTTTTGCCTCGGTTCGCCGCGTAATCCCGCCAGTAGATCAACACATCCGCCATAAGAATCGCTCAGTTCTCATTCCCGTACTCAAGCACACCTGCCGTCGTGTGCAACAGCTCGGCAATCTCGTCCGGCTTTCGCTTCTCCTCAAGCACATCCCCGACCATGCGGTACAAGTCCCAGCCCGTCATCATCATCACGGGGTAGGGCGTAAGGAAATCCACGGTTTGCTGCGTGAAATGCTCCATGCCCGTACGCTCCGCGATGGGCGTCGCCTTGAAAGTATTGGCCAGTAGAATCGTTTTCTCGTCGTGTTCCTTGATACGCTCGAACTCAACGACCTGTCCCAATTTGTTGCTTTTCTTCTTGATACCTTCCGTTGTACCCGTCACTTCGATCCCGAACTTTCTTGTGCCATCTTGTGTCTCGGCGAGAACATCAATGGTCGCGCCGCGCTTCGCCAGCTCTGCGTTTAGTCCAAGCGTGCGCAACCCCTTTACCACGGCCATCTCAAGCTGATCGCCGTCGCCGAACAGCAGGACGAGGTACTCCGACAGGTCGTCGATGATGTCGCTCGCCTTCTGCCGCTCTGTTTCCGCCTTCTTCAATGCCGGGAGCTTGACATCCTCCACCCACGGCGGGATGGCCGACTGGTCAACCGTGATCTTAATCGGCTCACCAACGAGCTTGACGAGCGCCGGGTTCAGTCCAATCAGGCTTGCTGTTGTCAGGTAGTTCTTTGCAGCGTTGTACGCCTTATCGCAGTTGGCCACGAGGGAATTGAACCCTTCGTGGATGCTCTGAACGCGCCAGGTGTCGAGCATCCCGCTCTCATCCTGTTCGACCTCGCCCAAAACCGTGTAGATGCACTTGTCGGAGAAGCACGGACAATCGCCCTCGTAGTGAGTGAAACCGGAATTGAGCAAGAAGTCCCAAGGATTCAGTCCACTCAGGTAGAATTGGTTCCAATGGGCATGGATGATGAAGTCCCCATTCCCGGACGCCTGCTTGAGGTAGGTCAGGACGAATTGGAAGTGTCCGTTGTTGCCCTCGTTCACCTTCTGGTTGCTGACACCAGTATGTCCGTCCGATCCGCCACGCATCAAAACAACCTCTCTTCCGCCATCGCCTCATCAATCTTTTCGCGCTGGTTGAGCAGACCCTGCAATAGCTGCTTCTCCTTGTCGCCGTCGGGTAGGACTTCGCTGATGGCCTGTGCGACCGTCCAGAGCTTCTCGTTGCGACCGTGCCCGCTGCGGGCGAGGTACTCGGACAGCCCGCCCGTGCCTGTCTGCGTGCTACGCACAGGCAGGTCGCCCTTGTCACGGAAGCTACAGCAGCGGTGCAGCGTGTCGATCAGCTTCGCGGGCGAGCCTGACACGGAATCTTCCGAATCTTTCGAGCTTTGCCGTACTGTTTTTCGCTACGATCGTCAAGCAGATCGGCCAGCCCCTTCGTCAGGCATGCACCCGTTGGACAACGTCGGTTACCATCGAACTCTGAGGTGCTGGCCTATGCAGCCGCCAACGACATCACGTTCTATTGGACGCTTACGGACGCCTCGTGGCTCAATCGCATCGAATGCCACTTCACGGCCATGAAAAAGTTCGCGTTGGACAATACCGATTACCAGAGCCACGAGGAACAACAGCGTGCCATTCGTAACTACTTGAAGTGGCGCAATCGTCGCCGAAAAGGTGACAAAAACGTGCTGCGCGGCGAACAACCGCCAGCGGGATCCGACTCACGAACGAACCGTGCGCAGAACGCGAGTATGTTGCCGCCTGATGTGTGCGGTGAGCTAACGGCTTTTATGCCGTTGACTGTGTGGGACGGGCATGACGCTTCTCATCGGGGTGCGGCGACGGCCCTGCGGGAGCAGAATCCGAAACGTATCGGGTGTGCCGAAGTGTCCTTCGGGTCTGGCGAGCAGACCGGGTTGAACAACGGTTGTTGAGGAGGAGGAAATGGCCGCGTTGTTGATTGCCGCCTGCCGCACGAGCGCGCGGGCATCAATCCGACCACCCACGTCCGCAAGCTGCGAACCACCGCCGGGCGCTACGCTACCGAACCCGCCGGTGTTATAGGTTTCGAATTCGGCGTCCGCGGCGGTTACCGACGACGCCTCGTAGAAGGTGACGTTGCGATCGAACACCGCCTGTGCGATCCACATGTTGGCTATATTGCTGCGTGTGGCGTATTCACCCGGTGCTACGGTTCGAGACACCGTTCGACCGTTCTGCAGTTTGCGTATCGCCTCGACGAGTCCTGATCTGGCGAGTGAAATGCGAAACCGACCGGTCATCGGCTCGACCGACATTTCCCAGCCTTCCGTCCCGCGTTTGGCGAGTGTGGCGACGGTCGAATCGACGGTAACGTCACTGCGCAGCTCGCCCTCACTGGAAGAACCGCGTACGGTGCCATACCCCAGTCCGATCCGCACGGTTTCGCTGGTCGCACTGCGGTAGAACGCGTCGACACTCGCGTGGGTCGCGCTGCGTACACTCACTACGGTGGTCTCGCCAAAGCGGAGATTCACATGCGAACGAAGACCCGTGCGGAGTTGCGTGCCGGGTGCGAGACGATCTCCCACCTGCACAGGCGTCCAGCCCGCGTCAACAAGCGGCGAAACATCGGGCTCCGCCTGCTCGACCGAGCCGCCTACCTCAATCACTTCCGCGGTCGGTATCGCTTTATCCGGCTCCGCGTCCACGACTGCCTTGTCACCGGGTTTTGTCACATCATCGTCAGGCCCTTGTGCATGAGTCGTACGATCAACGGGTTGCGCTGTAGCGGATGGGTCCGGGTCGGTGCCGGGGGTTGGTTGCGCTTGCGCGCTCACCGCACACGAGATGAGTGCACTACCCAACATGATATTGATCGCCTTGAGACGCCGTTTCCAAGAGACGGCTTGCGATGCGGTGCAAGAGCGACGATCGATAGGGTCACTGATTGTCATCTTGTTCACTCCCCCATGGTTATAATCTTCGCCGCCGCCATTCGGTGTCGGTCAGCGCCTCGCGTGGGGAGCGCATTATTATATCATTCCGGTTCCGTTCAGTCACCCTGATCGGCAGGCGTGCTATCCGGACCCGACCCGAAGCGATTCTGGAATGAGGCCATATCGAGCAGATCGGTGTGTCCGTCCCGTACGATATCCGTCCCGAAACACCCCAGCGGAAAGCCGGGGGGTGCGGCGTCAGGACCGGCCAGGCAAGCGTTAAAGGTCGTTGTGTCGGCGTTCTCAACGAGCCAGTTCCCGTTGAGATCGCCCGGCGGACCGGCGTGGATGCCAAAAACCCGTTCGATCATGTGGAGCGATCCGGCAAACGCCTCGACGGATGTGGGGAGGATTTCGTCAGCAGGGAGCAGGAAATAAGGCGTGTCATGGGGTCTGAGTTCGATCAAGGAAGCCATCACACCGTAGGTGCCGTACACCCAGTCCGCAAACACGCCGCTACCGACGTAAAGCGCCGACGCCCATTGCCCACTGCGGTAGTCGTTGAATGGGTTATCGTGCGCGGCGTTCATTTCACCGGCTACTTCGTCGGCGAGCCCGCGCATGGCCGCTCCGTCGCGCGGCGGGCTGTAGGTATAAGCCCACGGCGTAAGCACCACCTGTCCGTAATTGTGGAACGAAATCGCCCCGATGAAACGATGCGCCGCAAACAAATCCCGCACGGCCTGTGTTTCGGGCTCGCTGAACGGCGCGCTGCCGTGATACGTTTCGGTGCCGACCACGCTGCTCGAGCCGACGGTTCGTCCCCATTGAAGCCCGTAGTTGCGGTTCAGGTCCACGCCGATCGCGCTCCCGAAATCATGCCGGTTCAACCGCCACAAACGGTCGGTCGTCTGCGAGTATTCGAACCCGTCCACGTTAAGCACCGGAACGATCCACACCTTGCCGATGTTGAGCAACCGGCGGATGCGTGCGCTCCGGTCGTAGTCAACAACCAGCCGCTCGGCTGCGTAGAGCGAAACCTCTACCGATATCCACTCCCGCGCGTGGTGACCGCCGACGATAAAGAACGCCGGTCTGTCGAGGTGTTCGACGGCCACCGACGCACTAATGCCCAACCCGTAAATCGGGCGTCCTTCGCAGGATGTTCCGATGGTTAAGAGCGCGGCCCGCTGCGGGTAGGTCGCCACCAGATCGAACATGAATTGGTTGGTTGCGGTGAGCGTGTGGTAGGCGCTCCACGGTTCGTCGACCGAGGCCACCGCGCTGGTCGAAGTATTGGCCATGGCGTAGACGTCGGGATTGAGCACGATCGGGTCGAAGCCCATCACACGAAGGCGCTCCAGTTCTTCCGTCGACACGCGCATGTCGACGCGGCGTCCGTTCGCGCCAAAGTCCCACACATCCAGCCCCAGGTCGTACAAATCCTGAATCTCTTCCGGTTGCGTCGAAACACGGACGAGTAGGTGTCTCGGTGACGGTGGATCGCCGGCGCGGGTCGGCGAAGTCAAAAGCAGCGGGGGCAGGCAGATGGCGTAGCCGATTGTCTTGAGCATGAATGTCTTTCTGGTGTCCACCGGTTGGTCTGGTCGGTTTCCCCACGCGGCGCACGGATGCCCCGTCCGTGACGTGCGCACGAACTCCGTCTCCGGTAGCGGAGCGCGCACGCCCATCAGGAAAACACATCAGGTGTGAGGCTGTAGCTGCGTTTTTTCAGGCGCACAGCCCGCTGGTTCCCCCCAGCGGCATGAAAACACCGTCGCATCCGCCCAACAGGCACGCGGGCGGATCATCGGCGGTTATCGCATTTCCCGTTTCTGCGTTCCGAGCCGCGGGCTTTAGCCCGCGCGATCTTACCGGTCTCAATAGCGGTTCAACCGCCGAAGAACCGGCTCACGAAAACGAAAAACGCTCTAGAGCAAGCGTTGTGCTTGTGTCCCCCTCCATGGCGATCGACTGATTCGATGCGGCGGTACACAATCGTATGGAACGCTATGATACCCAATGGACGAGCGGGCGTCCGGGTTTATTCCCAACCGCCGCATTCGTCTTCGGGATTGTACACGTTCTATGACGCACGATCGACACGAACCCACTCGAAAGTTTGTCCGTTGTTGTCACAGGTGACACCGCCGCACCCGCATTATTGTGTAACTGTTGAATCACCGTTTCAAATGGTACCTTGACGTGCGGCGGCGCCACGCCATAACAGAGAATGCTGCCCACGAAATAGGAAGACGTGCTCAGCCCACAACGGTTATGGTCAAGGGCGGCCATTGCTCGTATGATAAGGGGTGCGATCGAAGCGGTTTGTCCTTAGAGCGTTTTCCGATAGTGTGTACCGTCGAATCAAGTCGTTTTACCGGATGAAACAGTGATTCGATCGCTACAAAAAGAGAGCTTGCTCTAGAGTTTTTGTTTGGAACGCGGAGTGTTATGGACGCGGTGGCCGGCGTCGGTTCAGAGGCGCGTTTGTTTCATGGGGCGGTAGTATCCCTGTGGCGGCGTGAAGTGGTGCGGTTCCTGCGTCAGCCCAGCCGTCTTGTCGGTGCCCTCGGTACGCCGATTGTGTTTTGGCTGCTGATCGGTTCGGGGCTGGGTCGATCGTTCTCCGTGGGCAGCGGTGCATCGCGGTCGTCCATGACCTACCTCGAATACTTTTTTCCCGGAACGATCGTGTTGATCGTTCTGTTTACGGCCATTTTCTCGACGATTTCGATTATCGAAGATCGCCGGGAAGGTTTTCTTCAGGGCGTTATTGCCTCACCCGCACCGCGCAGCGCTATCGTGTTGGGCAAGGTGCTGGGTAGCACGGCGTTGGCTGTGGGGCAGGCGCTGCTGTTCCTGCTAGCCGCTCCGCTTGCCGGCGTGCCGCTTTCAGTAGGGAGCGCCCTGGCGTTGTTCGGGATTCTTATCGTGCTGGGCGTCGGTCTGAGCGCGTTGGGTTTCCTCATCGCCTGGCCCATGGACTCCACCCAGGGGTTTCATGCCATTATGAACCTTTTTCTCGTGCCCATGTGGCTGCTGTCCGGAGCGTTGTTTCCCAAGACCGGTGCGTCTTCATGGATCGGTTGGGTCATGTCGGTGAATCCGCTGACCTATGGGGTGGCGGCCGTGCGTCGCGCGCTGTATGACACGAGTCATCAGGCGGCGATGTCGCTTCCGTCGATGGGATTTTCGCTTGGGGTGATCGTTGTGTTTGCGATTCTGATGGTTGTGCTGAGCGCCAGAATGGTGGCACACCGTCCGTCCGCCTAGTTCAGCGTCACAGCTTATTCTTAAGGGTTCGTTGTGGGTGGCATGGGCAAACTTGTTTGCCCGTGACTGCCCCGTCAG
>CAZWWW010000123.1:0-7949 GCA_964637715.1 uncultured Phycisphaeraceae bacterium
ATTTGCGAATCACACGCCCGAACGGCTCGGGCAGTTGGTCCACTTCCGGCTGTGACGTCAGGTGCTTCATGAGGATTTCGGCCATCGTCGAACCCTCGAACGGCACGGTTCCACGGAGCATCTCATAGAGCATGACGCCGAGGGCATAAATATCGATACCGCGCGAGTAGTCCCCGCTGCCGATCTCCGGCGCCATGTAATGCACCGTGCCCACGCTGGCGGTTTGCGCACTGTGTCGCGAGACCGAAATGAACTTGCTCAGCCCGTAGTCGCCGATCTTGACGTATCCGTCGTCGTAGAAAATGTTTCCCGGTTTGAGATCTCGATGAACGATACCCCGGTCGTGTAGATAGCTGAGCCCCTTGGCGATCTCCCGCGTGAAGAACGCCGCCTTTTCGGGCGCGAACCCGTTCGGCTCAGCGATCAGCAGATCGCGCAGCGAGGGTCCCGAACAATACTCCATGATGATGACGTAGTCACCGTCCGTTGTTTGCTTCACATCGAAGATCGAGACCAGATGCGGACTCTTGAGATTGATACAGTTGCTCACCCCACGCAGCTCGACCTGCGGGTTGTTATTCAGATATTTCAGCGCGACCTCGCGCCCGCCATCGCTGATGGCATAGTACACCTCGCCGAATCCGCCCCGCCCGACGGCGCGCTGAATCGTATAGCCATCCAACGGGCGGTCGCCATGTTTGAATGTGTATGCCATCGTCGGTACTCAGCTTCGAAAGGTTAATCGCCGCCGGTGCGTAATCCGACAACCTACACGGTTCCGGACGCACTCGTTGTCCACTCACTCAACACCACGCGCGCCCCGCCGACCTCCACGCACTGCCCGAGCGCAAGCCGTTTCGCCTCACCATCAACATGACCGTCGTTGCGCTGACGAATCCATAGCACGCCGTCTTTCTCGAAGAGCAAAAGCGGCGGTCCGGCGTGACGGCACACCAGGTGCGCCTGACGCCCTTCGCCCAACGTCGCGTGATGACTGAGCAATACGACGCGCCGTACGTCATGGGGCATCTTGGTCGTATCGCTCAGCTCGAGCACCGCCGTCGCGCTCCGACGACTAGGCAGGCGAAACGTCAACTTCGCCCGACGACCGAGCACCAACCGGTCCCCGTCGCGCAGCAGCCCGTGATGAACGACGCGCCCGCCGATTTCGACCCCTTTAGCGCTGACGACGAAGTAATCATCGCCTACGCGTTCGATCGAGGCATGACGTTCGCCGATGTCGCTAAACAACGGAACGTCAGCCGGTCGACCACACGCCGCGCGACCGATGCCCACCTGAGACGCACGCAGCAGCAGGTAGCTCCCGCCGCCTTCAACGAGCAACAACAACCGGCCCGGCAACCCGCCCGCCGCCTGCGTGGGCAACATGACCGTTTCATCCAGCCCGGTACCGCGCGGTCCGCTGATGTCGGCTCGATCCGCCGTCCCCGGACGCCCTTTGTCGTCTCGCAACGGACCCGCATCCGCGCCACAGACCATTCGTTCACCCAACGGCCCCGTCGTCAACTCGGTCGCCAGCCCATCGATCTGTTTGAGTTGATCCATAACCCGCCCGGTCCATGTCGCCTGCGGGATGATGCGCTGCAAGGACATCACCTGTCGCCGGGCGTCCGCGTAGCGCGCCGCAACCAACGCCGCGGACGCCTCGCGCGCGGCGACCAGTGCATCGGCCAGTTCGCGCCGCTCCGGCGCGTCCGACCCCAGCGTACCCAATCCGGTCAGTTCGTCCGATGCCCGCGCCAAACGCCCCGCTACGATGCTTTCACGAACACGCCTGAACGCACAACGGCATAGCTCCGAACGGAGCGCCGCCAGCCGCTCGTCATGGTGATCCAGCACCGTCGCCGCTTCAAGCCGCGAAACCGCCGCCGCGATCTGACCATCGCCGAGGAACTGCTGCGCCTGTTTGATAAGCCGGTCAACATCGTCACTGCGATGGGCGATATCCCGTTGCAGGTCAGCCACGACCGGGTCGCACGGACCGGCGTCTGCGAGTAGGCGTTGACCGGCCACCAACGAACCCTGCTCGATGCGTTTTTTCGCCGCGTCGATGCGCCGACGACGGGATGAATCCTGCCGCCGAACTTCGTGGGCTACAATCTGTACGTTGCGCCGGAGTTCGCGAACCTCATCACCCGTCGCGCCTGCAACTTCGGCTTTGTCCAGATCAGCCAGCCCTTCCGCAAAGCGGTCCGCTCGATAGTGACCCCGCGCCCGCTCGATATACTGTTTAGCCAGCGCCTCACACACGGCCACCGCCCGACGATGACCTTTGAGATCAGACGCCGTCGCCAACCGCAACGCTTCATCTAGGCGACCATCGCGCAGCGCCTTCTCGGCTGTACGCAATCTAACGAACTGAAGCTGACTGAACATTTCCAACGCTCCGCGATCGCCGCGTCGAGGCCTGCCGTCTAACGCGTTCCCTTGTTTCGTGTATCGCGCTCTTGAATCGATCCACGAGTCAAAACCGCGATTCAGCCGCTATACAAGACAGAACCCGCTCTGAGACTCCCTATACCGATCCACATGGTAGACCAACGGCACACCGGACCCAAAACGGCCTGCGTCCGATAGTCTCGAACCACTCAGGCGAATGATACACCGTTTGATTCGTAGGGGTGGGGCATTTATTCCGCGCCAATCCCGGATTGGCCGCACTGAAATGAGGCAAACGACGCCCACGCGTAAGCGACTACCCGCATCGGGTTGTCTGCACGCAGGTCGGACTGCCCTGCACACCTATTATTGATTTGCCGGTCAGCGGCGAAAGGCACTCCGCAGAAGCTGGAGATCGTGAAGATCGACATCCCCGTCAGCGTCCCGGTCGGCATGAACACAACACGGTTCAACAAACGTCGACGACCGCATGCTTCCACCGAGCGTGGGACCACTCAAACATCGAGTGAAGATCGCTTCGTCGTCCGCATTGAGCAATCGGTTCAAATCGAGATCGCCGGGCTTGAGGTATTCGCATTCATCGGGCAGCCCATTGGCGTTGCAGTCGGCGCTCCGCGCAGCACCGATGTCGTCGGTATCCACCACCCCGTTCCCGTTGCAATCGTAATTCACCACGAACAGACCGCGCTCTATGTCTGAAACGAGCACGACGCCGGAAGGAAGACCGGCAAACACGCCCCACGCCCCCTTGAAGTCCGTCTCGTTTCCCTCCGGATGGGTATCGAAAAAACCTACCTCGCTCATCGCCAACGGATCGAACGCATCGAAGACACGCAGACCGCTCGTGTAATTAGCCGCATAGATGGTCCGGCCGCGCAGCATCAGGTTATGGTCGATGGAACAGACGCCGTTCGTAAACGATGTCACAAACGTAGGGAACACCAGCGCGGACACGTCGAGCACGTAGGTCGTCGCCGTCGTCACGGAAGGCGCTTGCAGCTCATCCAGCTCATCGTCCACAAACAGGAAGTTCCGCGACTCACTAAGCCAACCCTGGTGCGCAAACGTCAAACCGGGATACAATCCGGTACCGATCGTGTGCATATCGTTCTTGTCCGTTACGTCGACGACGCGAATACCCCATTGCCCGCAGAAATTGAACGCGATCTCGCGCCCCGCGTTGGGTCCTTCTGTATAGGTCACCACCTGTGTGTCGTGAACGTAGAAATCCGTCCATGCGCCTACCGCCCGAGGGTTCGACGGATCCGACACATCAACCGCCAACAAGCCGCCGGACGCCACGTTCGATCCGCATAAATAGGCGAATCCGCTGTCCTCGTTGACGTATACGTTGTGCGCGGTTCGTACCCCGGCATCGCGCAACGATCCAACGAGCGAAACAACCCCGTCGTCAATCCCGCGCAGATCGATAATCTGCATCCCGTCGCCCGATTCATTGACGCTATAAGCGAACTCATCAAAGACAGCCATGTCCGTCCAGATGGACGGCGCATGGGGTACCGTCGTCAACACGAAGGGATGAAACGGATCGGTCACGTCGACAATGCCGGTTCCGACCGACAAACCGACCAGTGCGTACGCCCGACCGGCCGGCGATACATACCCCCACACGTCATTGGCGCTTTGCGCATCACCGGGAAAAACGTCCAACGGGACATGACTCAGAAGCTGAACCCCGTTAGCGGCGAACGTTTGATCCGGTCGTCGACATTCCGCCTCGCAGCATCGCTCGACGGGGCTCCACGCGTCGAACGGACCGGCGCAGGCTTCCTCAGCCACCCCTTCCTCGCACGTCCCCTCCTGCACATGGCAACACGCACCAAGACAACCCGAAGCGCTGATCGTGATGGTGTACGGACCGCGCGGATCCGCCAGCACACCTTCGTCTGAGAAGATCGGCAGGTAATAGGTGCCGGCGGGTAACGCATCGAACTCCATCCAAAGGTTCCCGTCCGCGCAAATGTCGTCGTACCGCCCCGCTGCGTCGGCACGGATGCGCTCGCCACATGGGCACCTGTCGAACAGTATGGCGTAGCTTGGAATCTGAGGCGGCGTGGTTCCACACAACGATATCAACACGCGACCGCAGGACGCGAGAGAGAATGCTTCCCACCAGAGCGGGTCAGGCGCCTGAAGTGAACAATCCGGTCCCGACGCGCTCGTATTGTCGCCCTGAATGGTGACCGAAAACGGAACACCGGTTGGCCCCACCGGAACCGGCGTGACGGTCGCCAGGTCGCACGCATCGGCCCCGGGCATCAACTCTCCCGGTACAGCAGCAGCCAACGCGGTCCCCCGGCTCGACGACGTGCGTCCCGCTGCATCCTTCCCACCCGCCCGACATACCGCACAGACCATCAGCAAACCGATTACCGCACTCGACCGACAAACCGAAAACGTGCCGGCATTCCAGTCGGTTGACCATCCAATCGAACGAGCAGTGCATGTCCGCATAAAGCGCTCTCAATAATCGTGAATCGCTCGTCAGAGGTCATTCATTGCTGCAGCAAGACCCATTCGATAGGCGCCACAGAGAAACTCCTATGCCCGTGCTCTAACGCTTGTTTGTGCGGGCCAACATCCATCTGCCCCTTCTCGCGCCGCGGAAATCCACGTTAATGCTGCCAGCGAGGGGCCAGATGCTTTCCAACGACGATTGACGCCGCCCCTGCGCGGAACGGCAGCGAACGCCCGTCAGCGTCCCGGAGTTCCGACGCCTCTTCGTTGATCCAAATCGTGAACGTACCCTCTGCGTTGGCCAGCGCTCTAAACACGATGGTCCCCAGGTAACTCGAGCGCGTCGGATCCACCTGCGCATGCAACGCCGACCCCGAAACCCCTGCAACCTTCAACTCCACGCTTGTTTGCGCTTCGGGTGCTCGGGCAAAAACAAAATCGGAACGTGTCCTGTTGATGCGTGCGTCCTCGATCAGAAACGCACCCCGCAAACCGTTCTTGACCCGCAACACCACATGGTACAAGGCGATATCGGGGATGCCGCTCACGTACACGTCAACGGTCATACGACCCCCGGGCGGCATGGATGTAGTTTGCGGCGATACGCTCAGACGCGGACCCGCCGCCATCGCCCCCGTCGCACCCAGCTTATTGGCAAGCACAACCGCCCGTTCCGGAGGCAGACCCTTCAATACGATCTCGTTCTCTCTCGTTCCCCGTGACATGGTTCCCACGGCAAACAGCTTCCCGTCGATGAAGACCCCAACGTAGGACGGAACCTTTGCGTGGTCATCACGGAAAACGGACGCCGCCATACTCAAACGAAGATCGACGTCGGGCGTCACATGCAAATCCAACACATCGCTACCGGACGCCCAGTCAGCATGATAGATGACCCATAGATGGTTCTCCGGACCGCGGACTCGGTCCGCGATCTCGCTCGGAACCCTGCCGACGGGCTTCTCCGCTGCACGAAATACCACCCCCGCCGAACGCCGGTGGCCGGGCGTTCCCGCCGCAAACGATGAGGAAACAAACGCGAGCCAGACCAGAACAGCAGCCGGCCCACTCCATCTCCGAAGAGTGTGAACCACATACTCCCGGAGACCAACTCCATATCCCCGGCGCCCCCCCCCTAATGTCATGAACCTATCCACCAAACACCTCTCCATGAGAGGAACAACCTCCCACCGTACGCACCTCCGACGGCGTAAGAAAAGGAGGGCCGCTCGTCTCCGAACGACCCTCCCCAATAAGTCACATGATCCTCACGGAGCAGACGTTCCGCTCCGCGTTCCCAACGCCGGTTCGGACCTCAAGATCGTAGACAAACGGCAAACGCTTGCCACACCTTGCGATCCTTAACCGGCGACCAAAAACCTACGGTGCGCGCTGCCCCGTCGTAAACGGATACGGCAAAGGCGCGAACGCGCCCACGTCCGCACTGATATCCGCGAAGTCGACCTTCTGATCCGGAATGTTCGGCGTCATGGGCGGGCCGCTTCCGCGTAGGTCAGTCCGCGGCGTGTCCGGCGCACTGATATCCGTCTTGAACTTCTTAACGACAGCCGTAATGTCCGCAAAGTTAGGCTGTGTCGAACCGCCGAACGGGCTCACAACGTCACCCCACTTCGCGGTTTTTACTTGCAATTGCGTAGAGCAACTGGCACCCGCCGCGTCACACATGCTGACGCCGTAGGTCGCACCCGGCACAATCGCCGTACCGTAAAGATGCAGATCACCCGACGTCCACACCTGGCTAACCGGCGTTGTCGTGCATTCAACTAATGAACCCGGCACGCTGGGGTTCGGATCGTTGGCAATCGGAGTCTCCGCACCGGCCCACCAAACGTGCCCGACCGAACCCGGATCAAGCGGGTTCATCAACACCGTAACCCGGATCGACGTCGGCGTCGCCAGCACGTTCGTCGGCGTGATGCCGATGTAACGGCTCTTCTCGAGACCGTCACTAACCGGCGTCGGCGGATCCAACGCAGTCACGACACCGCAGGTGATCTTGATCTCCTGACCGTCCCACTGCGACCCGTCGTCGTCAAAGACACCGGCCAGTCGAACCGTGTAGCAGTTGCCCGCGATCACCGGAATGTTCAACGCCGGTGCGGTACCGTTCCAGAAGCACGCGTCGTCATCGCAGTCACCCACCTGATCTGCGGCGGTAACCGGATTCGGACACGTCGCCGAACCATTGCTGTAGATCGCCATGGCCAGGTCCTGGAACCCATTGGTTGCGAAGTTGCACATGTCGAACGACGCCGTTCCATCGCAGGTCGCGATGTAATTGTACCAGACGTCCGACGAGAACTGGGTATTCGGGTCGGCCCCGCCGTCGTCCACGCACACCAGATCGAACAAGGGAGCCGGCGAAGACGTCGCACAACGGTTCGAAACGACAGTCGTTCCATCCGTAATCGTCAACGCACCGGCAGGCTCGTCGTTCCCAGGCGTCAGCACCAGATCAGTCGGGCACGTAAACCCGGCGCACTGGTTCTGATCAAACAGCCACTTGCCCTTCTTCTCAAGAACACACTCGTTAAACGTCAGGTCCGTACAGTTCGGGTCGGCACCCGACGCAGCCAACCCACCGCCTGCCGAGCAAAGGCAACAGGCACGCACCGGCTCCGGCGGGGGTTCGTTGGCGATGTTCAGGCAAAACGCCTTGTCCGGCGGACCAGCCGGCGACACCTGAAGGTCTTCCGGACCCCAGGCGCCCAACGGGTCGCCGTTTTGCAACGCGTAGTTGTTGCCTTCACCGTCAGCGCTGCCCAGCCAGAAATAGGTACAGGCCTTCGGCTCAACACCCGCATCCATGAACTGGTGGACTTCCAGCCAGTAATCACGACCGGCGATGACCCCGGCGACCGGGTTATCGAGCGCCAGATTCTGCCGGACGAAGTCCCGCCCCCCGTCCGTGAACTCAATGCCCTGCGCCACGACCGTCGTGCCCGAACCACCGAGCAACGTGCCCGGCAACCCGTCACCCCCATTCCAGATACTCACCCGGAAATGCACCTCACCCCCCCCCCCCCCCC
>CAZWWW010000124.1:0-7936 GCA_964637715.1 uncultured Phycisphaeraceae bacterium
GCAAATAGCACACACACGGACAGGATGAGCCCGATGACGATGCTCTCCCAGACGCTCGAAACACCTTCGCGGACGAACAACGACTGGTCGTAGAAAAACGCCAGGTGTATATCGCGCGGCAGCTCCCGGCGCAGCGCGGACAACTCGTGCTTGAGGTCTCGCGCGATGCTCAGGGCGCTGCCGTCCGGTTGGGCGTACACGTTCAACAGAACGGCGTCCACGCCGTCGGCTGTGACGATATTGAACCGAGGTGCCGCGCCCGGTCTCACCGACGCGACATCGCGAACACGAACGGGGGCCCCACCTTCCCAAGCCACAACGACATCTTCGATACCCGAACGATTGCCGACGCGACCATCGACCAGGGTCAGATAGAGCTGATGGCTTTCCTCCTGCATACCGGCGGCGACGAACTTGTTCGTCCGCGTCAAGGCCGAACTGACCTGATCGAACGTAAGGCGGTACGCAGTGAGCTTGACCGGGTCTACCAACACATGGAACTCGGGGATATCGCCTCCGACCAGCGATATCCGCGCGACGCCCTTGATGCGCAAGAAGCGGGGTTTGATCTCGTAGCGTGCCGTTTCCCACAGGTCCGTCATGCTCCGCGTCTTGCTCGTCAGACTGATGCCGATCATGGGAAACGCTGAAAAGGTCAACCGGTGTACCTCGGTCGTAGCGCTGGCGGGCAGTGTGCTGCGGATCTGGGACAGTCGACCGAGGACATAGAGCTCCGCCTGAACCATGTCCGTCTGCCAGTCGAAGAATACATTCACCTCCGCCGCACCGCGCCCGGTCGCAGAGCGAATGTTGACTGCGCCGGGAATGTCCTTCATCGATTCTTCGATGGGTCGCGTGATCGTGGCCATCATTTCGTCGGCGGGCATAACACCGCTGTCCACGAGAATGACGACGCGCGGAAAGTCGGTTTGAGGAAACACGGAAGAAGGCATGCGATACGCAGCGTAGGCACCGCCAAGGCATGTTACCAGGGTGATGAAAAGAATGCCCTTGCGGTGGCGAACATAAAACCCGCCCTCCGTGAGAAGCGGCTCAGCATCGGGTGATGCGTTGGGCGCGTCGGGTTCGTTGATGGGTGGGACGTTCGTGGGCATTGTCGTTGGGTCTTACAGCGTTCTTTGTTGTTGGATATCGCCGTACCGGGTCGATTCGCAGGATGAAACAGCGACTCGCCGGCTGTATAAAAAAGTTGAGTTTGGTCTAGAGCAAAAAGGCCGCCAGCGCTTCCCGTGCAAACTGTTGAAAGAACGCAGTCAGGTCGGTTGATACGGTGGACGGATCGAGGAACGAGGCCAGGTTCGCCGTCGTATCACATCCCGCCAGAACCATCAGCCCGCCTACGGTCGTGAGAAAGCGAATGAGATTCTTCTGAATTGTCTTGATCATTACGGGTTCTCCGTTTCGAGGCGGCGCGGTTCGTGTGCCGTTGTCTCGTCGTCCGATTCCCCGGGCAGTCGCCCGCCCGTAGCCCGACGCACCTCCGCCACGGCGATGGCACGATCTCGTTTCGCCGCGATATACGCCTCTTGCTGGGCGACGAATGTTTTCTGCAAATCGAGCAAGGCAAGGATGTCCAGATTGCCCGCCTGATAGGCGTGCCGCGCGGCTTCCACGCTCTGGCGCGCATGGGGTAGGGCTTCGTTCTCGAAAAACGTGACCAGTTGTGCGGCGCGCTCGGCGACGCTTCGCGCCTGCTGAAGATCGCGAGCCACGTCGTCAAGAATCGCCTCGTATGCCTTTCGTGCCCGTTCCGCTTGAAACCTGGCTTTGGCGATCTTGGCCTGGTTTTGGTCCCACAGGGGGAGCGTGATGTCGAGCGTAGGCCCGAGCAGTGAATCAATAACCTGCCGTCGTTCCTGTCTTCGTTGCGCTCGTGATTGGATACCGGGGGCTGTTAGTCGTCCGTTGGCGATCGAAGCACGGGCCGTGTCCGCCGCGACGGTTCGACCCGGAGCCGATCGCCGCTCTGTACGTTCCCATTCAACGCCAAGCGTGACGTTGGGAAAGATGCGCAGGTACTGTCGCTCGATTTCGTCCTCCGCGGCCTGTACGTTCATGGCCGCGGCACGCGCATCGAGCCGCTCCCTCATAGCAAAGACCAGAAGCGACTCATCATCTTTGAAGGACAGCGTGTCGTGCGGCAGCGCGTCGACGAGCGTCCACGGATCGCCCCATCGAGCCAGCCCGAGCGTATGGGCAAGCGTTGTCCGGGCGAGCTCGAGCTCACCCTGAAGCTGCATAATTCGTGCGGCGGTATTCAGTGCGTTGGAGCGCGCCAGGTTCACATCCACTTTCCCGGCCTCCCCGGCCTCGAAACGATCCTGGGCGAGCTTCAACGATTGGTCTGCGAGTTTCATGGTGTCCTGCGCCACCGCCACCAAACGTTTCAGCGCGATGACCCGATAACATTCCCCACGGGCATCCGACGCGAGGTTGTTGGCTTGATGGACTATGTTGAGAATCGTTCGCTCCAGCGCCGCCTTGGCGATTCGCTTGCGGACCGGAATCTGCCAGAGATCGGCGATCTGCTGGGCGAAGGTCAGGGTCAGGTTGGATCGCCCGCCGCCCTCGGGAAAACGCGTGCTGAGTCCGATCGAGGGGTTCGACAGTAATCCGGATTGAACCAGGTTCGCACGAGATACGCCGATGTCCTGAAAGAGCGCCTGGAACGGTTTGTTGTTCAGCAAGGCCACCTGCACGGCTTCATCCGTGGTCAACCCGTCGGCAAGCAGCGCCGCCACCGCTTCGTCAATCCCCGAAGAGCGCTCGGGATCGTATACGTGATCCGCTCCCGTTCGCTCAATCGTCATTTGTTCGGTGCGATCAAAGTCGGGTCTAGGATCAACGGTCACGCAACCGGTGATGCTCCAACCGACAAAGGCCGTCGCGCACAGCGCTTGGCTCAAGGTATGGTTCGTGCGGAGTAGTGAATCGCGCATGCTGAGATTCTTGAGTCGTACAAAGGCTCCGCGCGGGCAAGAGCAAGCTCTATTTTTGTGTAGCGGTCGAATCACCGTTTCATCCGGCCAATCGACTCGATACGGCGATACACAATAACGGATATTGCTGTAAAGCAGGCAAGCGTTTGCCTCGAGCGGCGCGCATGAACTTTGCGATCACTTCGGCATTTGCTCATGTTCGCCGGTGCTGCCGTTACCCGTGCAATCGGAGTATAATACACAGGGAACGCAGGTCGGCCATTACGGCTACATGACAATTCTGTAATGTTTCATTGAGCATCCGCTTACTGGCATGATCGCAATTAGCAAGAACCGTTCCAGGGGGTGCCAAAGATTTGGGAACGGGTTTCGTCGGCAGAGTGAACCTATCGGCGAAACGCCTTTAATCCGCGCATGACTTCGACGATCTTCTTCTGGTGCGTTTCATAGAACTCTGCCGGTTCTGCAACCCGTACGACGTGGCCGTCCGTCACTGTCTGCTGGAACATCGAAAAGGCGGACGTCGGAAAGGTCGCCTTGTAGTCTTCGTCGATGTAGGCGACATGATTCCAGGCGCTGATGACCGTGAACATTCGTTTCCGGGGTCCGAACAAATCGTAGCCCTGCGAATAGTCTTCGGAGGGGTTCGTCACACCCAGCAGCGGAAGAATGGTGGCCGGTATATCGAGGTGGCTGGTGATTCGTGTTACCACGCGCGGCGGTTTTCCCGGAACCCAAAGCACGAACGGAACGACCGTTTGCTCTTCGGTGAATTCGGAGTTATGACCCCACCGTCCCTTTTCCATAAACTCCTCACCATGATCCCCGGTGATGAGCACGATGGTCGAGTCCAGCAGGTCGTGTTCGGTGAGATAGTTCAGGACGCGCCCGATCGAAAGATCGATCTGGTGGCACGCGTTGATGTAGCGGTTCTTGATCAAACCGATGTCATGCTCAAGGTCCATGGAGACGTAATTGAAGTCATCCGCAAAGGGTCGTCGAATAATGGCCTTCTTGGAGAACGAGTAATTGGCGTGGGGTGATTCAAAGAAAAGAAAGGTCATGAACGGCCTTGTGTCGTCGCGCTCATCAATGAATCGGAGAATTGAGTCGATGTGGCGTTGGTCCTGTCGCCAGGCGGGTTTCATCCCGCCTTCGTGGAGTTGATCGGATGGAATGCGCGAGAACAGCGTTTTGTTGAATTCCGGGTAGCTGAACATGGCACTGGTATACAGACCCAGCTGGTAGTCGAGGTCGATCAGCGTATCCATGAGGACCGGCCCGCGCCGCTCGGCAAGAAAGGGAAACCAGTAGGGACCGTAGAGACCGTAGAACATCGAGAACATGCCCATGCGCGTCCCGTTGCCGCCGCTGTAGTGGTGCTCGAAGCGGCTGGCACGCAGCGACAGCGCCCACGCGTTGGGCATGATGTCGGGGTCGAGCATATCCGCGCGCAAGGATTCGGACACGAGCCAGACGATGTTGAGTGGTTTGACGGTCGGGTCGCGGCGGATGTCGTGTAGCGGATAGCGAAGACCGAACGCCTTGTTTCCAACCGCCATTGTCGGCGCACGCTTGACGTCGTAGCCCAGAGAGGTCGCGATTCTTGCGAAGGTCGTAGGCACGAAACAGGGGAACGCGTTGGCGACAGCCAGCGTGGGGCCATAGGTTCGAAAGGAGCTCAAACCGAAACCGAGTTGAGCGAACAGGGCGGCGCCCACCAACACGCCCACGCCCACGCCGATCGGTCTGCGCCGTCTCATCAGAGCCAGCGCTGTGCGCAGACGCTCGACTTTCCAAACGAGCGCAAACAACGCGGTCTGTAGAACAAGCAGCCCGATGCCTATGAGCACCGCGAGCAGGGTAGCGGACGACCCCGCGCCCATGGATTCGATGCCGCCGCGGGTAAAAACCAGATTCCAAACGAATCCGTTGAGATGGAACCCGAAGACATCGAAAACAGACTTGTCCGCAAAGACGAGGTATTGCAACATCGCGCAACCCACGATCGCCGTGCCGTACACGACGCGCCGCACCGTGACGTCGCGCAGGCCCAGCTTTTGCCTCAAAAAGTGAATCTGAAGCGTTCGGCGAACAACGATGACGACGATGACGACGGGACTTAGATAGAGAAGCGTATAGGCTAGTTGAACCGCGGTGGAATAGGCGATGAGCCAGAGACCGGGGTAGTCGATGTGTTTCAGGAATCCACGCGTGTTAAAAAGAAGTATTGCATAGGTGAGCAGGAAATACCCCCAGAGCACGTTCGTTGCGCGAGGCGGCGCGCCCGCGACGACGTCGGCTTCCGCAGCGCCGTCCGTTGCGGTGCACGGATTCGACGGTGTCTCGCTTTCGCCGGCGGGGTTCACCGGGCGAGCAATTTTTGTTTCCGCCGTTCGCATACTTATTCCCTTTCCCGGTTGCTGTATGTCGGCTAACGACTTATCGCCGGTCGTCCGTTTCACCGTACGTCGGGGGGAGCGCTCCGAGGCTGGTTGGTTCGATCAGGACCGGCTCGATTAACCCGCGCAAAGGCCGGTTTGGTCCGCTTTCGCCGTAGTCGAATGGGTCTGATCCCTTGCGTCTGATCGTTATCGCCGAACCCATTCTTTGGGTGCATGATCCTTGACGTGAATGGACAGGGCGTTGTCGGTAACCGAGAAGGCGAAACCGGGCAACCATTGTCCGCCCGCGTCTTCACCGGTGAAACGCACATATAATCGGCCTTTTTTGACTTTCCATTTCCACGGGTCGTTGTCCGGATGACCGGGCTTCGACGCCAGTTCCACTATGTGCGACAGCGTTCCGTCGGCTCGAATAACCAGCTCCTCCCTGGCCACGGGCTGTTCGCGTCGATGCAATACGGCATCGCTGGGGTCCACGGCGACCCAGTGTCCCACGAGCGCTCGTTCCAACGTCGCGTCGTCGACCTTGAGTGCACGGGCAACAAGCATCACGGCGACCACGACAACGAGTCCGCTCACCGTGAGGTTACGCCACGCTTTTTTGTGATCCGGCTGGCCGGATGAATCGCTTGTTTCGCTCATTCGTTACGCCCGTGGGTCAAGTAGGAGAAAAGACCGCGCGCGCCAACACAAAAGCTCGCGATCGCCCCATGTCGGGCTCCCCTCGGGCCGTTCGAGCGCAGCACAACACATCCGCGTGGAACTTCATGCCACACGGTGTCGCAAAACAAGCGTGTCGGAACGATCGGCGCAACGGGAACACGATCTACGCCGAGACGCCTCCAAAGAACAGGAAAACGGCAGCTACGGCCAGCGCGATCGCCAGGATGGAGCTAAAATCAAAAGTCATGTTCAATTCCTTTCGTCCACGTGCAAAACAACAACAATGTCAAAAACGTCCACAGTGTCTAACCACCACACCACACAACGAATGGGGCGCCCGTTTCCTGACGTCGACGAGAGCCTAGTGCTTTGTCACACCTTGTTTTTGGGGTGGCATGGGCAAGCAGCAGCTTGCCCGTGTTGTCCCAGGAGCAGTCACGGGCAAACAAGTTTGCCCATGCCACCCACAGCAAACCCTAAGAATAAGCTGCGACGCTGCACTAGTCATCCAACGTTACGACGGCATAACAACTACATGACAATTCCGTCATGTTCACCACGACCTCGAATCAGCACAGAAACGCGGCTGCGGTGATTTCCGTATGAAACCGGAACAATGAGTTCATACCTATTGGTTTCATTCCGGCGCTCTCCGCCTCTTCCACGCACGCCGCTCTGGTAATCGCAAAGCGGCCTCTTTCTTTGCCGGTTCGCTGTACCTTGCGCTTTCGCTTCCAGGCCCGAAAGCTATGGGCGTCGAAAAAGGACAACACCACACCCACGCGCGCCACACGAGCGAACTCCCGAAGAATCGTCAGGCGCTCCTCTCGATCCCCGATATGGTGCAGCAACCGGGAACACAAGACGACATCAACGGCGTTATCCGGCAGGGCGATATCGAGGGCCGATCCCACCAGCTCAACCGGGGGCTCCGAAAACAACGCATGGTGTCTGCGCCCATTCTCAAGCATGGCGGCGGAGGTGTCCATAGCTACGACCGAAACGTTGAACGAAGCCAGCGTCGGAAGAAAACGCCCCGTACCCGACGGGCAGTCGAGCACGCGCCCAAAGGCGTGTCGGCGACGAATGCGCATCAGCGATCGCCGGATCATGCGGCGTTCCAGGTTGTTGGAAATACGCCGCGCCAGGCTCGAATCATGCTTCTCCGCATAATACCGCGCATAGTCGTCGGCCTTGTATTTCTGGCCAAAGCCCGGTTGCGACGATTGATGTATGGCTTCCGTATCGCGTTGGTCACCCTGTGGGTCAGGTGTCGACCGGACTGAAGTTTTTCCATCGCTTTCACCGGTCGACCCGGAGGAAGGCGATGTCGATAGCCGGTGATCGAGATGATCCATCAACGTGCCGAGAATCGTCGTGTCCCCGTCCATACGAAGACGACCCGAGCGCAGGCGGGCGTAGGCGTCCGGATTTCCGGAGACCACAGCGAGCCAGGTTTCGGGGTCAGTGCGAATGCGCAGATCGTGCGATGCAGGTGGCGTCTTGCAGACCGAAATGTGCTCGCCGTCGACAACGACGGTTCGATCAAGCGTGCCGGTGTTGCCCTTTGCATCGGAAAATGAAAAACGGATGACCTTGCCCGTTGTCGAGTGGGGCGATGAACAGGCCCGCGCGGATGAAAGCTCATCAAAGAACTCATCCAATGACGTAAACACACGGGTCTTGTTGTCGGAACCGCGTACGTCAGTCTCTCGTCGCCGCAGCCAACCAATGGCTTCGGTCACGGCCATACGACGGCGCTCTGACGACGCAAGCGGGCGGGCGCGTTCGATTATTCGTGACGTCAGTTTTTTCTGCGCCTCGGTGAGACGCGGAACCCGAAAGTAGGTCTTCATCAGCGTGGCTAATCCGGCGCGCTGCCCCAACGCCATGCCGGATGCCACAAAC
>CAZWWW010000125.1:0-7916 GCA_964637715.1 uncultured Phycisphaeraceae bacterium
CGCCGGATGAAACGATGATTCGACCGCTACACAAAAATAGAGCTTGCTCTAGCCGGGTCGCGCCTGAATCCGTTCTCGCCGCCGGTGTGGAATCAACTATGAAGCGTATCCTTGGCATTTTGTGCCTGTTGATAGCAACGGCGCTCGCGGGTTGTCCTGACGTGGCGAGCCTCGAATCCACCGGTACAGCCGGTGGAACCGCACCGAACGACGCAGTGTCCACCGGTGCACCGACCCCTTCGGACAGACCGGTGGCGTCGACGGACACCGTGGGGGCTTGTTGTTTGCTGCTGGTGTGTCAAGAGACCACGCAGGACCAATGCCTCGAACAAAGGGGCATCTTTCGAGGCACGCGCTCGTTGTGTCCCACCACCGATTGCGTGGCGATCCTATCGGTTCTTGACAGTGACAACGACGGCGCAAGCGACTTCGAAGAGATAGCAGCGGGGAACGATCCGGACAACCCGGTGGACGGACCGGACATCGACGGCGACGGGATTCCCAACGGGAGCGATTTCGACGTTGATGGGGATGGTATCGTCAATTTCATCGATATTGATATCGACGGCGACGGGTTGCTCAACGCGATCGACCCGGACGATGACGCCGACGGAAAGGTGGACTTGATCGACCGCGATGATGACGCCGACGACGATCCCGAAACGGAATGCGACGACGACAGCGATTGCAAGGGGGGCAAGCGCTGTTGTGCCGACATCTGTACCGACGTCAGCATAAGCCGGCGTAATTGCGGCAGGTGCGACAACAAATGTGACGGGGTCTGCTGTGCGGGCGTCTGCAAACCGGGCACGAATCTCGACGATCTCTGCGGCGGGTGCCGGTCCGTCTGTGAGGGGTCCGGTTGTTGTGACGGCAAATGTTGTGATGACGGCATCGACTGCACGATCGACATTTGCAACAACGAAAGCGGATGCCGTCACGAGCCGTCGGACAGACTGTGTGATGACGGCGTCGATTGCACCAAGGATACTTGCGACCCTCGTTCGGGCTGCAAGAACGAACCGCAAGACAAAGAATGCGATGATCAAATTGCCTGTACCGTCGACATGTGCTCCAAAACCGATGGCTGCAGCAATTTGCCTCGTGATGACAAATGCGACGACATGGTTGACTGCACCGACAACACCTGCGACCCCAACATGGGTTGTATGTTCACACCGAACAACGGTCGCTGCGATGACGGCGTCATGTGTACCGACAATGTCTGCGACGCCGCCAGGGGGTGCGTGTTTACGCCCAACGATACGCGCTGCGACGACACGTTTGATTGCACGCTCAATGCCTGCGATGCCGAGGAGGGCTGTCAGGTTCTCGCTTTGTTCGATGATCGCTGCGACGACATGATCGCCTGTACGGAGGATCGCTGCGACGAAACCATGGGCTGCGTGCATACGGAAAATAACAGCCGGTGCGATGACAATGTCGCCTGCACGGACAACGTGTGCAGCAGCGACCAAGGCGGCTGTATTTTCCCGCCCAATGATTCAAAATGTCCTGATGACTCATCCTGCGGGGAATGGTCGTGCGACGACACGCTGGGCTGCGTGAATATGAACACGACCTGTGCGCAAGGGGAGACCTGTTGCGGAGACGCCTGCGTTGATACCGAAACGAGCGACGAGCACTGCGGCGAATGCGACATGGCCTGTGAAGACGGCGAAACCTGTGCCAACGGCCTGTGCGAATGAGTCCGGCCCCCCTGTGCCGACGTACCTGATCGACGGAAACGGAACATGACACCTTATGGCGGCGCGATCGTTCATCTTATCTCTGGGCATCGTCTTGTTGCTCGCGTGCGTCAGCGCTGCCGAAGTTGTGTTCCAGCGTCTGCCTGACAGCCCGGACGCCCGCGTGGCGCAGGCATCCTGGGACGATCTGCTGACCAGCCCCCTGGGCGATGAAATCCCTTTCATGCTGGGTGGCGTGTGCCGTTGGATAGCGGGGACAATGCCTGGTTGGTCGAAACACGAGCGGGCCAACCACTTGCCCTGCTGGCTTTGACCCCGGCGTCTCCGTTTGTCGTCGTGGACCGCGAGGTCGGTCCCGCGCGCTCTCATTCCGGATGTACGACCGGGGACATCAACGGAGATGACCTAACGGATATGGTCGTGCTCGCCCCCGGACACGGCGTGGGTCTGTACAAGGCAAGCTTAACTTCGCCGGGGTTGACGCTGAACCAGAGCAGCATGGCCGGTGCTCCGACGGGCAATCTCAGCAGTCCTTTTCTGGGCGATTACGACAACGATGGTGATTTGGATCTTGTCGTCCTGCAATGGAGTATCTCGGGCGCGATCCATCTTTTTGAGAACAATGGCATGGGCGCCTTCACGGACGTCACCTCAAAGCGCAAATTAGGTAATGTACTTTCGTGGGGTTTTTCAGGTGGTTTTGCGGACGTCAACGACGACGGTTGGGTGGATCTCCTGATCGCGGCGGACTTTGGAAACAGCAAGGTCTTGCTGAACCGTCAGGGATTGTGGTTCGAGGACGTCACTGACTTATGGAACGCCGGTACCGACGAAAACGGAATGGGATCCGCGATCGGCGATGTTGACGGAGACGGCGACCTCGATTGGTTCATCACATCCATTTATGACCCCTTCGATACCTGTACGGAGTTTGACTGCAACTGGGGCGGTTCGGGCAATCGGCTGTATATCAACGAAGGGGGTACGCAGTTTCGTGACGCCACCGATGAATACGGCGTGCGTGACGGCGGTTGGGGGTGGGGGGCGTCGTTTCTCGATTATGACAACGACGGCGATCTCGACCTAGCCATGACCAACGGCATGAGGCTGGCCGACACACCCCTCGCCGGGATGTTTGTCGCTGACGACGCACGCCTGTGGAGAAACGACGGCGCTCCGCCGATGGTCGAGGTCAGCACGGAAACAGGGTTTGTAGACACGCGGTCGGGTAAAGGGCTCACCGTGTTCGATTATGAACACGACGGCGATCTTGACGTGTTCATGGTCAACAACGCCGACTATCCGTCCTTCTTCAAGAACAGTTCGGACAATCACCATGCGTGGCTTCGTGTAGCGTTGCGCGGATATCGGAGCAACACCCAGGGGTATGGCGCGCGGGTCTACGTCACGCCAACGCCTGACGGTCCTACGCACATGTACGAGATCAATGGTAACAGTAACTACCTATCCCAAAACGAGCCGGTCGCGCACTTTGGTTTGGGCACTCATCAGGGACCGGTTGCCGAAGTTCGTGTCGCCTGGCCCGCAAGTGGTGTGGAAACGATCTTGCGTGACGTTCCCACCCGGAGGCAGATCGTGGTCCACGAACGAACCACTGGTGACCTCAACGGCGACGGTCACATTGATTTGCAGGACGTTTCGCGCTGGTTGACGTGTCAGTCTAATGGCACTGTTCAAGACGTCGATTGCACCGCCGCAGACGCCAACGCGGATGGCGAAGTTGATCTGCGGGATTGGCCGTTACTTTCCCTTCTCCTGCAAACCCGATGAGCCACCTGAGCTCAATAGAACATTTCCCGTTCTTGTGCTCCGAGCCGCGGGCTTGAGCCCGCGCGATCTTCCCGGTCTCGATGCGGGTGCCCGGCGCGGGGTGCCATGCCCACGCTTGCGTGGGCATGTAGTGGAGACCAAGACCGTCACGCAGGACCGATCCACATGGCCACGCCCAAAACTGACCCGGTACATCAGCGTTTTGCAAATCGTGGCGATACCACCCTCGAATTGCCACAATCGTATGTCACACTCCTCAGATAGTGTGTGGTGAGTCAACCCCCCTTCAACCGCTCTCGAGCCGTGGGCGGCTGGGACGGACCGCTACAGCATAGTCAGTTTTTGTGTATCGCCGCATCAAGCCGATTCACCCGACGAAACGATGATTCGACCGCTACACAAAAAGAGAGCTTGCTCTATACTATTCTCCGTGATTGTGTATCGCCCTATCGAGTCAATCCGCCGGGCAAAACGAACCGAGGCGAAGAAACACAATAGCCCTGAATCGCCGTAGGGTGCCCCCCTCACGCCGCGCGCGGCGGATTACGAAGGATCAACGTGGTTCCCCTACTCATATCGCTTCTTGAACGCCTCAGCCGCTTTCTTGCGCCGGGCAGCTTCGGCGGGGTCCATTCTGTTGACGTACCAGCGATGATTGGGGGACGAAAGCACCTCGTGGAGCTTGGCTGCGAGCGCTTTGCCGGCCTGCGCTCGGGCGGGATCGCCGCTGTGTCTGCCCTTCTTGGCGAGCTCTTCGAGCATGGGGATCATTTCCGTGTAAAAGTGTTGGGCCACTTCATACATGCCGTGCCAATGCGTATAGTCGGGTCCCATCATGGCCGCTCCGTGGCGTGCCCGGCGCCCCTCGTGATGCCAGATTTCGAACCAGACGAAATCCAGTTTGTTGCTGAACGCCGCCGGTCGCATCAGGGGCTTGGCCAGTTTCATTAGCGCCAGCCCGGGCTTGGCGAACTTCTCGTGGTAGAGCTCGATCAGCGCGTCATATTGCTGATAGAAGTTGTCGACCCACTGGTTTTCGTGGCAATTCAGACAGACGTTTTGCATGTTGGTCCGGCGCTTCTGCCAGGGAACGTCCTTACCCGGCAAGCCCATTTTGGCGTCGGATACCTCAGGGCGAATGGAGACCGGCGGTCTGTTGTTCCAACTGATGCGCATGCCGACATCGTGCGTTACGGGTTGATCCTTGGTCGCGCTCATGTGACAGGTGGCGCAGGTCGGCGCCTGATGGTAGTCCTCACCAACCACCCACTTCGGTCGATCCATGTTGAGCTCGTCCTTGTGCGCGACGTAGGCTATGCCGTGCTTGGACTCGTAGAAGATTTCTTTTTGCGGGTGATCGGGGCCCATGTGGCATTTGCCGCAGTTGTCCGGATTGCGCGCCTGAGCAACCGAGAACGAGTGTCGAACGTGGCAGGCGCTGCATGAGCCCTTCGATCCGTCCGGGTTGATGCGCCCGATGCCGGTGTTGGGCCAGGTCGCCGGATCGAGTCGCCCGTCGTCCAACACTTTGATGACAGAGCCGTGGCACTGCCAGCAGCCGGAGACAGCGGCGGCGCTGTTGCCCTGCGGAAAACCTTCCGTCACAAAACCGCTGTTCCCCTCAACGACCTCGGCCAGTCGGTTGTCGAGCGACCCGAGTATGCGCGCCGCCTGCGAATGGTGCGACGCGGCGAACTCCTCGGTTTCGTGGGCGTGACATCGTGAACAATCTTTGGGAGATACGATCGTGGCAATGTACCTGTCGAAATGCTCGAACGCGTCCGGATCGGACTCGTCGGCACGGTGGCACTCATAACACGCTACGTTGGCGCGGTAGTGTCGACTATCGCCCCACTGTTGAAAGATGCCGGGGTCCTCGGTCTTGTGGCACTCGATGCACTGTTTGGATTCCTCGGAGATGCGCGGCAACCCGGTGGGCGCTTGGGCACCAGCCGATCCGATCCACACGAGCATTCCGGTTCCCACGGCAATCGTTTGTAACCACATCATGGACTAAACTCCCTAGGACCAAGACCTTAGGTTTGCAGCCACAGCCATCACGCCGGCGTAAAACGGGCTTAACGCCCATGCCCCACAGGCTCCCGCTGGTCGCCGAGCAAGAACCATACCGTACTGAAGAAATATGAACAACGCTTGATTCTGGAACGCGAATTGCCTAGCGTTTGCGCGTCGACGCACTGGCCTGACGCGGTGTGGTTCGTGCGTCGATCGATCCCCTGGGACGTAATGACGTCGTGGGGTGTTGTGCTTGGTCGGGCGTTCACCTGACCCGGCGTTTGGCGTCAAGGGTCGGAATCAACCGAATATAACGACCGGATTCGAAAGGAGAAGGCCGCATGAGTGTAACCACGGACGATCCACAGCGTGCGGGTGCTCGTCATGCGAGGCTGCCGGTACTCGTTGCCGCGCTGGTTCTTGCGCTGTTGCCGGGGCTGGCGACCGCAGGCGACCCCTCGAAATCTGAACCGTCGAACGGTACCTCCGAAGTAGACACATCCGTGTCCCCCCCGGTTGCGGACAAAGCACCTTCAGCGAACGGGAATACGGACAAAAAGGAACAGCGGGCACCAAAGCCGCGCGTCAAGCCGAAATATCTGAACCTTCGCTGGGATGAGGATTTCAGTTACCTGGATGGACCGGCGGATTCGTATCAATCGGACTTCTTCGATCCAATCAAGAACATCCATCTCAACGACGATTGGCGCCTGTCGCTCGGTGGCGAGTTCCGCTTCCGGCTCGAAGCGGAGACGAACAAGGGATTCGGCGCTACCGAACCTGCGGAGGACACGTTCCACCTGTACCGTTACATGGTCCACGCCGATCTGAAGCTCCGCGACGTGTTCCGGGTCTTTGCGCAGGCGGTGGCCGCGTTTGATGAAGACCGCGACCTGGCGCCGCGCGGGATCGACGAGAACCGCTGGGACGTTCAGCAGCTTTTCTTCGATGTTTCCCCATTCGGCAACGCGGTTCCCTGGACGGTACGCGTCGGTCGGCAGGATTTGCTTTATGGCAAAGAGCGTTTCGTTTCGCCGCTCGATTGGGCCAACACGCGCCGCCGCTTCGATGGCGTCAAAGTGTTCGGTCGCTACAAGACGTTCAACCTCGACTTCTGGTTCGTCAAGCCGGTACTGGTTCAGCGGAAGCAAAGCGATCGGTTCAACGAAGATTTCGATTTTTCCGGAGCGTATTTCACCTACAAAGCCATCCCGCGGCACGGTATCGACGTATACATCTTTTCCGTCAATGATCGCGGGAACGCGCGGAACCCCAACGGCCGGCGCGGCGACCGCACCGTGCATACGATCGGTTCGCGATTCTGGGGGAAAACAGCCGGGTTTGATTACGAGACCGAGTTGGCCGGTCAGTGGGGCACCTGGGCGGGCGACACCGTTCAGGCGTGGAGCTGGACGCTCAACGGCGGGTATACGTTTGCCAACGTCGCGTATAAACCGCGCCTCGGCGCGGCGTTTGACTATGCGTCGGGCGACCACGATCCACTCGACAGGGCGGTGCAAACGTTTGACCAACTGTTCCCGTTGGGGCACGCTTATTTCGGGTACCTGGATCTGGTGGGGCGAAAGAACATTATGGATGCCCAGGCGAACTTCTCCGCCTGGCCTGTCAAAGGGAAGGTTAAAACGTCAATAGCCTATCACGCGTTCTGGCTCGCGGAACCGGAGGATGCCCTGTACAACGCGGCGGGTCGTGCGGTGCGGCGCGACCCGCTCGGTAAGAGCGGACGGGAAGTCGGGCATGAGCTTGACGTTACGGTGAAATGGAAACTCAATGTACATTCCGCGCTGCTGCTCGGCTATTCGCACCTGTGGGACAGTGATTTCATTCGCCAAACAGGACGCAGCGAGAACGCGGATCTCATTTACGTTCAATACGGGTTTAAGTTCTAGTGCAGCGTCGCAGCTTACTGTTAGGGTTCGTTGTGGGTGGCATGGGCAAACTTGTTTGCCCGTGACAGCTCTCCAGCAACACGGGCAAGCTGCTGCTTGTCCATGGTACCCAAAAACCAAGGTGTGATAAAGCACTAAGGCAGACTCTATCATGGGGCGGCGGTTGGATCACTGTTTCATCCGTTGCATTGACACGATGCGGCGATGCTTAACTGCATCGCGTGTTGGGGGGGATGAACGCCCCCCTACGGAGGTCCGGGGAATATGAGCGCATCCGATCCCCGGGGAGAGAAGTTTCGTTCGACTGACAGACATTGCGGACTCTCGGTCCGCAAACTTATCGTTGGTACAAAAGAAACACAGGAGTAAGACACATGCGCCGTTTGAAAAAGTTTGCACTGGGTATCACGCTGTTGGGTTCGACCATTGTGCTCCCTGCGTGTTCGTCCCTTGCCCTTCGGGACGTGCGAGACGCGGCGCTGGCCGGGAC
>CAZWWW010000126.1:0-7905 GCA_964637715.1 uncultured Phycisphaeraceae bacterium
GGGTGGCATGGGCAAGCAGCAGCTTGCCCGTGTTGTTCCGAGGGCAGTCACGGGCAAACAAGTTTGCCCATGCCACCCCAAAAACAAGGTGTGACAAAGCACTAGAGCAAGCTCTCTTTTTGTGTAGCGGTCGAATTACTGTGTCATCCGGCAAAGCGACTCGATTCGGCGATACACAATATCAGAAAACGCTCTTTTAACGGAAAGGCGTTGAATCTGTGTATGTGGATCGTGGCGATTGGAGCGGCGGCGGCGGTTATGCGGGATGAGCGTCTGTCGGCGGGGACACGGTGGCTATCACACGATCCAATCGAGCCAGGTAGGCTCCGTCGCGCGCGTCCGGATTCGTATCGCTGTCGTTCGTGGAAGCGGAGGACGACGCGGGCTGAACCGTTGGCGCGGGCCGACTGTCGAGGGCCGCGGCGGCGATTGATGACTTTTGTTCATTCGTACGCCACGCGCGAAGTAGCGAGTTAGTGGTGCGGGCGCCGGCATCGAGGCGGTTGACCATCGCGCTAACCTCCGCAGCCGAGGGCGCTGGTGCGGCGTTTGAGTTCGTGACCACCGCCGTGGCGTCGTGGTCCCGGTGGATCCCGCCGGATCGTACTTCTTGGTCGTGTGCTGAGGGTGCTGGTTCCGTTCGGTTTACGTTTTGGGCTGTCCGTCGAATACGTTCGCTGAAGGTTGTGGCGGTGCACACAGGATCGAAGTTTCGCGGGCTTTGAGGAGAGCGCCGGTATTCGCTCGCGCTGCCTGTTGTCAGCCAGCGTCTTTCCATCGCATCTACCCGGCGAACGGTGTGGCCCACGAACCATGAGAGTTCGGACCGCAGGCGACTCAACTCGTCGCGCACCAGACCGATGATACGCTCGGCATCGGGCGCGGGAACGCGCCTTCGTGGTGCCGGCGGCATGCGGGTCGTGCGCGTGGGTATGCGCCGAGGTAGCGGCGACCGCGCACGCGCCGGGTGTCTTGCAACAGGGGGGGCGCCGGGCGCCGGAACAGACGCGGTCCGGTCAATGGTGTGCGCGGGCGCTGGTTCAGGCGGTTGTCTTTGCTGTTTCGATTCGCGGTGGTGCTGCACGTCCTGAGAAGCGCCTGGATCGTCAGGGTCGACGAGCATCATTTGAGCGGTGACGTCACGTACGAAGGTTTCGTCGATGATATGTTTGTCCGCGGCGTATGCGCTGAGCATCGCGTTGTCGCAGATGGTGTTGATCAGGCGCGGCAAACCCCGCGACAGGCGAAACACTGCCTCGATGGCGTCGGGTGTAAACACGTCTTTGAGCGTCCCGCCGCTTACGGTCAGGCGGTGGCGCACGTAGCCTTCGGTGGCGGGGCGATCCAACGCCGGCAGGTGATAGGAGCGGTAAAGGCGTTGGCGAAGCTGCCGCAGTTCCGGTGCGGCGAAGCGTGTCTGCAATTCGGGCTGTCCGACGATGCAGATTTGGAGCAGCTTGGCGTCGTCGGCTTCGAGGTTGCCGATCATGCGCAACTGTTCGAACGCCTCTATGGGTACGTTCTGTGCCTCGTCGAGCACGAGGACGACGGGTACGTTTTGTGCGAATTGGCGCAGTAAGAAGTCGTGCAGCACGCGTACCAATTGGGCGTGGGTGGCGTTGACCGGCACCTTGAGGTTGAACTCCGTGCATACGGCTTCCATGAGGTCATGGGCACTTTGGACCGCGTGGTTGACATTGGCGAAGGCGATCTGCGATCCGAAATGACGCAGCATCAAGCGTGAAATGAGCGTTTTGCCGGCGCCCACTTCACCCGTCAGCAATACGAATCCTTTGCGCGCCTGAACGGCGTACACCAGAGACGCCAGCGCTTCTTCGTGGTCATGGGTGGAGAAAAAAAAGCGCGGATCGGGGGTGTTGTTGAAGGGTAGCTCCCGAAGGCCGAAAAAATCGACGTACACGTCCGTCCTCCCCGCGCTGGGTCAAGACCGTCCCCGGTGGAACGGATTATCGAGTGGACTATCGGTCCCAAACCGGTGGGCCTTGAGGTGTTCGTGCGGCTCCGCGGTTCGATGACCGTCACCGCGCCTGAAAATCCGGGGGGACCGTTCTCAGACCGATCCGTCACCAACCCGATAAGCCGACAGTGGTCGACAGGTACATCGGACGCCGTGCGTCGTGCGCCGCCGGTAGTCGGTTCAGGGTGGTGCCGCGCAGGTAGCGGACGCGAAGATCATGGTTCAACGACGGATAAGCCGGTGTCTAGTGTTTGCGCTGGTACCTACAGTGTTTTCGGGGTGCGCGGCGAAGAACAAGGACATGCTCCACTTCCTGCCTGAGCGGGCGCATGAGGTGTCGGCCATTGAGTACCGGGTCGGTATCCCCGATGCACTGGCGATCACCGCCCCGCGGATCGAGGAGATCGACGCGGAGATTCAGACGATTCACCCAGACGGCAAAATCAGTCTCAATTTGCTGGGCGACGTCAAAGTGGTGGGCATGACCGCGCGGGAGATCGGAGCGAAGCTCGAGGTCCTGCTGAGTCGGTACTACGTCGACCCGAAGGTTTCGGTGCGCGTCGTTGCGCACAACAGCAAGAAGTATTACGTGTACGGTGAAGGGCTGTCGTCCGGTCCCCGGTTTTTCACCGGGCGGGATACGTTGCTCGACGCGGTGATGCCTGCGGTCTCGAATTTCCTGGCGTGGACGGCGCGCGTCAAAGTGATTCGTCCGTCACACGGAGACGAACCGCCGCGCGAACTGGTGATTGATGTGGATCGAATGGTCAAGACCGGTGATTGGTCGCAAAACATTCTGCTGGAGCCGAACGACGTGGTCTATGTTCCACCGACTCCGTTGGCGGCGTTTACCCAGGGGGTGCGCGCCGTGCTCCTGCCCGTGGGTCCGGCGATACAGGCGTATGCAACGCCCGCTTATGTGCGTGACACGAATCAGCTCTATTCCGGGAACGGCCAAACGACGGTTATCGGTGGTACGATTGGCACGTTTCGGTGATCTCACTGAAGACTTCGGCGAAGCGCCGCGAGGCATAGTACGATATGGGTAGGATCGCCGACGCGCTCAAGCGCGCGGAGCAAGAACGCAGGCAGGCGCTGGTCGCTGAGGGCGCCCAGTTGCCCGAGCACGCCGGGTCCACGGCGCTACTCGACGTGTGCGCTGCCAATACCGCCACAGACGCGCCCGGTTCGGACAGCGGGTCGGCGGAAACGGGACAAGGTGGCGAGCCGTCTCCGCTTGTTGAGGGGTTGTCCGAGTCGCTGGTCCCGTTCTTTGAACGGTCGTCGCTGGTGACGGAGCAGTATCGCTCACTGCGAACCCGCCTGCTCAGTCAAAACCCGAATTACGAACACCGCGTCATGGCGATTACCAGCGCGGTACCCAAAGAGGGCAAGAGCGTTACGACGCTGAACCTCGGCTGCGTGCTGGCTGAGATTCGACATCTCCGCGTAGTGGTTGTGGACGGCGACTTCAGACGTAGCTCGCTGGCGCACATGTTGAACCAACCGTCCGGACCGGGACTCGCCGAGGTGCTCGCCGGTTCCGCGACCTACGAAGAGGTGCTGCGACCGACGCCGATACCGAATCTGATGTTCATGCCCGCCGGAAGCACCAAGGGACGCTCCGCCGCCGAGTTGTTGACGTCGTCCGCGGCGCTGCCGGCGTTCCAGCGAATGAAGAACGAATTTCACTACACGATCGTCGATACGCCTCCGGCTACGACGGTCACGGACGTCGGCATTATCGGGCAGATGTGTGACGGGGTCATCATGCTGGTCCGCCTGCACCGCACGAACGAAGCCGCCGCCAAACGGGCCGCGCGCCTCTTGCAGGTCAACCACATTCCGGTCGTCGGCTGTCTGCTCGTGGGCCGCGATGCGCCGGGTAGTCGGTACTCCTATGGTTACGGGTACGGATACGGTTACCGCTATAACTATTACCGGTACGGCGAATACCTAAAATCCGACACCGACGACGTCGCGGAGGCGGTCGAGGCGTGATCCGCGATCGCCTTATCATCTGCATAGCCAGCGCCTGGGACGGCGATCCGACGAGCAAACATCACATTATGAAGATCCTGGCGCGTCACAATGACGTGCTCTGGGTCAACTACCACGGTACGCGGCGTCCGACGTTGAATCGTGTCGACGTGCGCGGAGCGCTTGAAACGCTCGGCAGGGTGATGCGCGGTGTCGAACGTATTAGCGACTCGATGTGGCAAGTGACGCCGCTTGTCATTCCCGGCGCGCGGCGCACATGGGTTGACCGTGCCAGCCAGTTCTTCTTGGCCCGGCAGATTCATCGGGCGATCAAGACAATCAGGCGATCACCGCAACGACCCGTGCAGGTCTGGTCCTTCGCCCCGGATGTGCCCGATCTCGTCGGGTGCTTCGGCGAAGAGTGTTTCGTGTACTATTGCGTGGACGCGTTCAACGAATTCCTCGGTGTGGATGCGGACCGGGTGACGCGGGCCGAAACCAGGACGCTCGATCGGGCGGACGTCGTGTTTACGACGTCGCGGGCGCTCCAGGAATCGCGCAGCCTGCAACGGCCTGATGCGGTCTTGATGCGTCACGGCGTTGATTTCGACCACTTCGCCTCCGCGTGGCAGGCTACGCCGCCTGTGCCCCACGAGCTGCGCGCTATACCCCGACCCGTCTTCGGTTTCTTTGGACTGATCGAGCATTGGATCGACATCGAACTGCTCGCGGAGGTAGCGACCCTGCGCCCGACCTATTCGTTCGTTTTGATCGGATCGACCCGGGTTGACGTGTCGGCGCTTCGCGCACTGCCCAATGTTCATTTGCTGGGTCGACGACCTTACGCAGAGCTTCCGGCGTACGCTGCCTCTTTTGACGCGGCGCTGATGCCGTTTACGCGGACATCCATGACCCGGAACGTGAATCCGATCAAGATGCACGAATACCTGGCCGCCGGGTTGCGCGTTGTTTCCACGTCTTTGCCGGAAGCTCGTCGTTATGCCGGTCGGATTCTCATCGCAGATACATCACATGAATTCGCGGTGGCGTGTGATCGTGCGTTGTCCGAGGCAGAGGAGTATCCGCCGGATTTCGTCGCGCAGTCGGTCATGGCGGAAACGTGGGCGTCGCGCGTGGAGCAGCTTTCAACAGTGGTCATGCAGCAGGTTCGACACCGCGGTCAACCCGCGACGTGCGAGGCCTGCGACGTCCTTGCGACGCGTCCGGCCCGGCGTAATGACGATTCGTGTGCGTCCCGCGGCGCTCCCGGTGCTTGCCTGACGGCGGATGGATAGAGAAGTCCTCGATTGTCTGTTCCGGTCGTGGATCAAATCACATCGTTTGTTTTCTGCGAATCCGCGCAGGCTACCCGCGGAGGCTTGGGAATCGACTCGTGGGTCCTGCTTGCCGCGCTGTGTAGTTCCCCCTGGGCGCAACCGTACTGGCACGCACTCCGTTTGTGGAGTAAAATGGGGGTGAAGGAATCGATCATGGCTAGGAAACGACGACGCGGTGCGAAGAGATGGACTCGTAGATTGGGCGGCTTGCCCTTCTTGATGATGGCGGCGCTAACGGGCGGGTGTGGTGCGATCGTGTCGCCACCCTTCGCCGCACGCCTTGTCGGCTCGGAGGGGCAGACGTTCACAGTCAACGATCTTGAGTCCATCACCAACGATCCCGATCTGGACGACGACGGGAAACGCCAGGCCTTTCGCGACTTGGGTTTGGAAGATGAGCGGTTGATCGAAGCGCTGCTCGGTCTGTAAACGCACGGGCTCATCCTTGCCGTTCGCCGCATTGCTGTGCGCTGCGTTGCCGTGCGTCGGAGGGCCGTTCAAGGGTAGGGTCGTTGGTCGATCAACCTGGTATGTCCGTACGAAGACACATGGGAAGAACCGTGTTTGAGCGATGTTTAGCGGGATCATCGAACACGTTGGTACGATCGATCAATGCCGGAGTCAACCGGGCGGGCGGCGTGTGCGCATTGATCTCGGTTCCCTGGTGGATGGCTGTGCGTGTGGGAACAGCATTTGTGTGAGTGGCGTGTGCCTGACCGTGGCCTCGCTCGATCCGCCCTTTGCAGAATTCGATGTCATAAGCGAAACGCTCGAGCGGACGATGCTGGGCAGGCTGGCGGCGGGGGATTCGGTCAATCTCGAGCGCTCACTGAGTGTCGGCGGGCGTATCGACGGTCATTTCGTGCAGGGGCACGTGGACGGCGTCGCGGTGGTGGATGGTGTCGTCGAAACGGCCAAGGAGTATGTGCTTTCACTCCGCCCCGACGCGCAGGTGAGACCTTTTCTCATTCCCAAGGGGTCGGTCACGATTGACGGCGTCTCTCTGACCATTGCGGCGCTACAGGGGCATCGCTTTTCGGTCGCGTTGATTCCGACCACGCTGACCGACACAACCCTGGGTAGCCTGCGCGCCGGTGCGACAGTGAACATCGAAACGGACATGATCGTCCGTACCATCGTGCATCACCTTTCCACGCCTGATCGGGCGAGCGGGCTCACTGTTGATACGTTGCGTGAGGCGGGGTTGGCATGAACCGCAGCAACGCCCAACCGACGGGCCGCCCGTCACCGGGAAACGGCAAACCGGTTGTAGGCATCACCATGGGCGATCCTGCCGGCATCGGCGCGGAAGTGATCGTCAAGGCGCTGGCTGACCCGGACGTACGTCAACTGGCCCGATTTGTGATCTACGGCGTGGAGGAGATCCTTTCCGCGGTTGCCGACGCGTCGGAGAGCAAGCCGTTCTGGTTTCGCGTGGAGCCGGGCCAGCCGCTCAGGGTTGATTCGGGTGTCGTCGTGTCCGACTTCGCTGAGCACGCGGCCGGTTACTGGATGGTCGCGCGACCCACCGAGCGCGGTGGGCGGGCGTCAATTCAGTTTCTCGATGCGGCGCTAAGCGATGCGAAGTGCGGAGCGATCGACGCGCTGGTGACGGGTCCGATTCACAAGACAAGCTGGCAGATGTGCGGCTGTCGCTTTCCGGGTCATACGGAAAAGCTGGCTGAGGCGTTTAACGAAAAGCGCGTAACCATGGCCTTTTTCGGCGGTGGGATCAACGTGGCGTTGGCGAGCGGTCATGTGGGTCTGTTCGAGCTGCGCAATCGGTTCACCATCGGACTCGTGTTTCAACCGATCGATCTGTTGGCCCAGGCGCTGCGTGACTGGTTCGGGTTGGAACGTCCGCGCATTGCGGTAGCTGGATTGAATCCGCACGCGGGCGAGAACGGTCGCTTCGGCGATGAAGAACAACGGGTTATCGAACCGGCGATACAGATGGCCCGCAACGCGGGGATCGACGTACACGGTCCGTTTCCCCCGGACACTATGTTTCGTCCGGAACACCGGACGCGCTTCGACGGATTCGTCTGCATGTATCACGACCAGGGGCTGATTCCGGTCAAGATGCTCGCCTTCGATCGCTCGGTGAATACGACGCTGGGTCTGCCCATTGTGCGGACAAGCGTCGATCACGGAACGGCGTTCGATATCGCCGGTACCAACCAGGCGAATCCCGGCAGTATGAAGGAAGCCATCCGCCTCGCGTGCAGGATCGCCGCCCTGCGACCGGGGCAAACACCAACCATGACAGCGATCACCACGTCCGATTGATCGCCCTTGTTTGATCGAATCGCCCATAACACATGGACGTAGCGTTTTCTTTCGCTTCTTCGTCCTGCAACGAACGCCATCCGACGATTCGCGATTGTTTTCGCCAGGACCTGCTTGATTCGAGCGCGCGCTGAGGGCTATTATCCGGTGAGTTTCAAAGCGAAAGGCGCTGTCCTCGGAAAGAGTGATGTCGCTGTCTTGTCGGATTGATTGACTTGATTGATTCGACAGGACGAGACAGGAGGGCGGAGCGCGCTACCAAAGTCCGTTATACCTCACGCGGTTACATTTTGCGGTTCCTGTAGCGTTTGAAAACGCAGT
>CAZWWW010000127.1:0-7898 GCA_964637715.1 uncultured Phycisphaeraceae bacterium
GGAAGAACCACCGCTTCAAAACCCAGGCGACCGGAACGGCAAACACAATACCCACGAGATACATGCCGAACAGCGTGGCGGCTTGAAGCGTCAGCACGCCGCCGAACAACGGGGTCGCGGGCACAAACGCGCCGATCAGCAACACATACACCGGCAGACGCGCGCTGCAACTCATCAGCGGCGCGATCAGAATCGTCACGAGGCGATCGCGGCGGTCGTCGATCGTCCGGGTGGCCATGATGGCGGGGACCGCGCATGCAAACGAGGAGAGCAGGGGAATGAAGGCCTGTCCGCTGAGTCCCAGCCGGCTCATCCATCGGTCCAGCAGAAACGCCGCCCGGGCCATATATCCGCAGTCTTCCAGCACCGCAATGAACAAAAACAACAACAGGATTTGAGGCAAGAACACAAGTACCGCGCCAACACCCGCAATCACCCCATTGACCAGCAGGCTTTGCAGGGCACCCTCGGGCACCAGACCACCCACCCACACGCCAAGCGCGCTGAACGCGCCGTCAATGCCGTCAATCAGGGGCGCCGTCCAACTATAGACCCCCTGAAAAAGAATACCCATCAACCCGGCGAACACGACGAACCCGAGAACCGGATGCGTCAAGACCCGGTCGGTCAGCGCCGTCAATGAGCGTCTCCCCGTCTCACTCCGCGTGACGACGCGCTCGACTACGCCGTGAATCCAGGCGTAGCGCACGCGGGCCTCAACTTCGACGATCGACTCACCGGCTGCTGTGATCCGTGCCCGCCGCTCCGCGAGCTCCTCCGCAAGACCGCGACCGCACCGCTCCATTAAACGCGACTCGTGATAACCACCCGGTCCCAAAAGCGTCTGCAGCGCTTCGACGCGCGAGGTCTGCGGGATCTGACCGTCCGAGCGTTCAGCCAGCGATGCGCACAGCCCGTCGAGTTCCGCGCAGACGCATTGAGGAAAATCGGGGCAGCGATCGCATAGCCCGGATTCGAGCGCCCGGCCCATAACCGATTTGAGCGTGTCGACGCCCTTCTGTTTGACAGCGACGATGGGCACGACCGGGACGCCGAGTTCGGAAGACAACATCTTGACATCGATCGCCATGCCCGCGCGCTCGGCAAGGTCCATCATGTTCAGGGCCACGACGACCGGTTTGCCTAGTTCCAGGAGCTGAGTCGTCAGGAACAGATTGCGTGTGAGGTTGCCGGCGTCAATAACACACACGATGGCATCGGGGGTGGGCGTTCCCGCCACCTTGCCGAGCAACACATCAAGGAGCACCGCCTCGTCGTTTCCTTCGGCGGCCAGACTGTAGGCACCGGGCAGGTCGATTAGCTCGATGGGGCGATCAAGCGGACTCCCGCGCAGCGAACCGGTCCGCTTTTCGATGGTTACGCGCGGATAATTTCCTACGCGGTGTCTGAACCCGGTCAACAGGTTAAAGAGCGTGGTCTTGCCGGTATTCGGGTTGCCCACCAACGCGACGGTGTGGGTTTGTGTGGATAAAGGTAGCTGAACGTCTAAGGGCATGATCGAGAGTCACCGCAGCACGGCGAAGCGGTCACCGCGCTCTCACTGATCCATCGAACCTCCGGATCGATTACCGCCGTCACAACCGGGCGATCCTGAAACGTATCCGGGCTCACCAGACACTCACTGCTACGTCCAACGGTCCACAAAGACGCGTTCCTGATAACCCCAACCGAGACCTACGCGCGTGCCATTGATGCGAACCAGGCACGGGCGTCCGGGACGGATCATCTCGATCCGCGCGCCACCAATAAACCCCAGATCCGCCAGTCGCTTGCCCATCCGCGGGTCTATTTGCACGTCGCAGATAAACGCCGCCTCTCCCGACCGCAATCCGTGCAATGGCCTGGTCTCGCAGATGGCGCTCAGCTCCGCCTTGTTTCCCGCGGATGTCGTTTGTTCCATCGGATTACGCTCGATACCTGTAACGGAAGCGGTCCGCTTAGCGGTCAGGGCGCCCGCACCGGTGGTTTGCAGTCAAACAGCTATTCGCCAACGGGTGCCCAATGCGGTCTGCGGGACTAATATCCTTCGGATTCGGCCCATCACTATGCCTGGAGTATAAGGCCGGGGCCTACATAAATCCACTACGGGACCGGCGCGCAACCGCTACGCCTGCCAACCGCCGTCCGAACGGTGACCAAAAGGCGCGGAGGTGGTTCACGCCTGTTCAACGTTGCGATAGGCTGAATCTGGAGCCGGGGTATTACCCGCGCTGCAGAGTAACCGAGAGGTGGTTTTCGGGAGGGCTTACGGCTTCATCCAACGCCAGCACCAGCGCGCGAAGCGCATTGAGCTGCGCCTCGGACAGCTCCGCTCCCTCGTTCATAGACGAAACCCGGATGCGGATCGTATCAGACCTATCGCCGATTCGGGTTTGCTCACGCCACCTATGCGTGCTCGAAAGGCGCCCCCGCTCATCGACGGAAAAATGGTGATCGTTTCGATCAAGGTTGGCGGTGAGCATCCGGCTTGACGGTGCGGGTCGGGCGGACAAGGCGACCTCGATGCGCTGCCACCGACCAGGGTTCGCCCCCACACGACGCCCTACCAGTTCACGGGCGGTCGGCAACACGCCCTCAACGGTCGCTACAGGTTCCAGCAGGGTAACTGACGGATCAACCCAACCCAGAAGGGCTGTCGTCGCGGTCATGGCAACGGCAAGCGCCAGCAACGTCTTGAACATCCGTGTCCGATCGTCCATCGATGTCATCAAAGCGAGGGGTTCGTGCGCCCCGTGCCACACAACCGGGCGAACAACGGCCTGCCGTTAGAATCGGCCATCACGTGCGGTTCAAGGCAAGACGCCACAAGCACAAACTATACTTTCTATCGGCGGAGTACGCACCGCGACTTTGCTCAAACCGCGGTGTCCTTGTGGGACCCTTGCTGGCTCTTGCACGCGTGCTCAGATGGTCCCGGTACGCACCACTGATTACTTGCCGCAGTAATCGATAATCCGCGCGATCTCGCTCCGCAGGTTTTTACGCTCAACGATGCGGTCGACGAAACCATGCTCCAGCATGAACTCCGCCGTCTGGAAGCCCGGCGGCAATTCCGCGTTGATGGTGTTCTGAATCACGCGGGGCCCGGCGAATCCAATCATCGCCCGTGGTTCCGCGATGATGACGTCGCCCAGACTCGCAAAACTTGCAGCCACCCCCGCTGTTGTCGGATCGGTCGCTACGACAATATACAAACCGCCCGCGTCGTCGAGCTTGCCCAGCGCGGCCGAGGTCTTGGCCATCTGAACCAGCGAGACCATTCCTTCCTGCATGCGCGCACCACCCGACGCGGTGACCATAATCAGCGGCAGGTTGTCTTCTAGCGCCCGTTCGATGGAGCGCGTCACCTTCTCGCCCACCACGGCGCCCATCGAAGCCATGATGAACCGCGGGTTCATCACCGCGAGAATGACCGCGCGACCCCGGATAAACGCCTTCCCAACGACGATCGCCTCTTTTTCGCCCGTCTTGGCCTGTTCTTTTTTGATCCGGTCGCGGTAGGGAATCCGATCTCGAAAGTTGAGCGGGTCACCGGGGACGAGATCGGCGGCGAACTCCTCGAAGGAATCAGGGTCGGCGAGCTGCGTGATGCGCGTACGGGCGTCGATGCGGCGGTGGTGGCCACACTCGGGGCACACGTGCAGGTTTTCCTCGACCTCTTTCTCGTAGACGATATGTTCGCACGCATCACATCGCGCCCACAGCCCGGCCGGTACGCCGCCGCGATTCCTGGATGTCGTCTTCGCGTCCGCCATCGAGCATAACTCCCGCCACCAGTATACCACATCAAGCCTGAAACGCGACGCACCGAGGGGCTAACATCCTGACAGGCTGTGATCCTCGAAGGCGCCGGCGAACTAACAGGCTTGGACCGATGCGGCGCTGCGCTACACGCGACACGTCGAGCCGACGCTCTCGTGGACATCGGACGTCGGGTTTCTGAGACATGGGCTGAAAGTGGCAATATGAAGGCCAAGGGTTTCCGGCGATGGAAGCTATCCCTCGCTATCTGGGCCCCTTTACAGCATAGTCAGTTTTTGTGTATCGCCGCATCAAGCCGATTCACCCGACGAAACGATGATTCGACCGCTACACAAAAAGAGAGCTTGCTCTAGTGTGTTCCGGGGTCGTCGGTGTCAGAGTCGGTCAGTGGCTCGTTCCCGTTGGAATCTTCCGGGTGCTCCTCATCGTGCATTGTTTTGGGCATCCTGCCCGCCCACCAGGCCGGGTTCATGGGATAAACCGAAGGGTTGAACACGGTCCCGTAGAGGTGCCAGACAAGAATCGCCAGTGTAGCCAACCATGCTTCGTAGTAATGGATAACATGCGCGACATCGAGCAGCCCCTTGCGGAGCCCCCAGTCATCTATAAAGGCGTTCTCAAACCACAGCAACACCCCGGTGATAACCATAATCACCGAACCCCAGATCAGTGCCCAATACTCGAGCTTCTCCATGTAGCTGAACCTGCCGAACCGGGGCTGGGCGCGACGTCGTCCGAGAAAGAAAAGGGTGTTGGCTTTGATGTCTTGTAGATCTCGCTTTGAACCGATCATAGCGCGCAACCAACGGCGCCCGCGCGGCCTGCACAGATAGATCAGATGCCACACCGCCCACACCATAAACACGACAGCCGCCACGCGGTGCACGGTCCCGCGAATGACAAATCCCGCGCCACCGCCCCATCCGAACAAGAGCTGAACCCACCACGCCTGCGAAAACCTGAGTGAGAACCCGGAGAGTACCAGCACGGTAAACGAAATCATCAACACCCAATGCTGGGCTACCTCTCCGCGCGAGAGCCGCACCACGGAAGGGGACGCCGCACTTTGCCTCACATGCCTGAACCAGTGGGCCAGATTGTGCAGGAGCATGAGTCCGATAGTCAGACCAATAAGCCATTGATAGGCAACCGTGAAGAAACGAACCCAGGGGCTTTCCGTGGTGGTCGGGGTTTCGTGAATGGGTGCCTGGGCCACGACCGCGGAGATACCCGGATGGCAGGTGCCGCAGGTGTTTTGAAGATTGGCGGGGTTGATCGACGAGGTGGGATCCGATTGCGGTAGAATCCGATGGTGCCCGTGGCACGATGCGCAATTCGCTACGTGCACTTTGCCGGACTTTCTTTTTTGCCCGTGGTACGTGTCTATGTAGGACTTGAGCGAACCGTCAGGAACGCCGAACCGTTCGTCAAGCGCCACCGACTCATGACACGGCGAGCACGTCGCCTCCGCCACCCGGGCGGCGCTCACCGGAGATCGAAGATCGGACACGGGTAGAATACCGTGCTCACCGTGGCATTGCGTACACACCGGCGCGTCGGTCTCGCCGAGCCGCGCAAGCCGGCCATGGATGCCGGCTTCGTAGTCCTTTACGGCTTTGCTGTGACACCGCCCACACGTTTGCGGAACGTTGAACCGGTTGACTGTCGACGCCGGGTTCGCCGGGCTCAAGATCCGATGGGCTGTCGGTTGTCCGTCTTCGCCGTTGGCCGCGTGGCAATCAGCACAAGTAGCAGCCCTGCAGGAACCGCCCTGCGGTCTGGTTCCATGAACGCTGCCCTCATAGAGCTTGATGGGCTCGTCCCTCAACACGTTGTGATTCTTGATGAGGTTTACATTCGTGTGACACGACTGGCAGGTCTGGCAAAGCTGATCGGGGTTCACCCTCGATTGCGGCTCTGATGGAGGAAGGATGTCGTGAGCGCCGTGGCATTTCGCGCAGGTGGGAATGTCTGGATTGGTTCCCACCTTGACCCGACCGTGCATGACGTACGTGTCGGCTTGGTCTTCATGACAGGCGGCACAGTCCACCAAATCGGAGGACGCTCCATGGGGGTTCGCCGCTTTCATGTCGAGCGCATCCATGGACATCGTTTCGTGGCAGTCCGTGCAGTCGAGTGAGGCGTGAATACTCGCGTTCAACAGTAGACCGGGTGGTTCGGATCGATCCCGGTCTACAGCGGTTTGGTGGCAGTCCGTACACGAGTTCGGAGTCTGCATCGGCTCAGAAAAACCAGGTACGACTAACCCGATAGAAATGATCGCAGCCAACTTAGCGGTGTAGTTCGGTAGGTTCATGCCCCACCCCGTAGGCGTCCCAGTCGCTTCTGCGGTGTGTAGTTGCCGGTGCGACGGTCGCTTGTTTCCATCTGTCAAGCGTGGCAAACGGTGTGCCGTGATCGCGAAACTTGTCGTTGTCACAAGAGTACCGCCGAAAAAGCCGCCCGCGGGGATTGACAGGCCGTAGAGTCAAACCCACTTTTGCGTTCTTGGGCGACGGCGTTGTGGCCACCCGCAGGAGGTGCCATCCAACCGAACGGTTTGCCCTCGGGGTTCGTATGGGGCGGACCGGCTGGACCGGACACGCCGAAACGGCGGGAAACCGCTTGCATCATTTCAGGTACCGGGCGAACATAGCGTCAGGGCGCCGTTCGAGGCCATCCCTGTATTCGCGGCCTCTGAACAGAAGGAGCAGAAGCGATGGAATTGTCCCGACGGGTGATCGAACTGAAGGAATCGGCCACGCTGGCCGTAAGTTCAAAAGCCGCCCGTATGAAAGCCGACGGCATTGACGTAATCGGGTTCGGTGCGGGCGAACTCGATTTCCCCACGCCCGACCACATCAAGCATGCAGTCGTCGCGGCGATTCAGGACAACCAGACGCGCTATTCCAAGCCGACATCGGGACTTCGACAGGCCAAGCAAGGCGTGTGCGAAAAACTGCGGCGTGTGAACGGTCTCGAATATACACCCGATCAAATCCTCATCACCGCCGGCGGTAAGATGGCGGTCTTTCTCACCATCCACGCACTCATCAATCCGGGCGACGAGGTGATCATTCCGAAGCCCTACTGGGTGAGCTATCCGGAAATTGTCGGGTTGGCGGGTGGCAGACCGGTGTTCGTCTCGGGTGGTGAGGATCGCGACTACAAAATGACACCGGACGATCTCGCCGGAAAGATCACGGACAAAACGCGGCTGGTGATGTTCAACTCGCCGTCCAATCCGAGCGGCGTAACCTACGACCCGGATGAGGTGCGGGCGATCACGCGGGTATTGGATGACCGCAACGTCTGGCTGCTGTCGGATGAAATCTACGACGAGCTTCTCTACGGTGATCAGAAGACGCTCAGTCCGGCGTCGGTGAGCGAGGGTGCTTATGCTCGCACGCTGACGCTTAACAGCGCGTCGAAGACCTACGCGATGACGGGCTGGCGCGTGGGGTATGTAGCCGGTCCCGTTGACGTCATCAAAGCGATGGCGAAGATTCAGTCGCAAAGCACAAGCGGGGCGGTAACGTTCAATCAGCTTGCCCTGGTCGAGGCGCTCACCGGCGACCACGCCCCCATTCGCGCCATGCGTAAGGAACTTGCTGAGCGCGCAGCGTACATGCACGGACGACTTACCGCCATTCCGGGTGTACGATGCCCGAAACCGACCGGGGCGTTCTATTGTTTCCCGAACGTCTCGGCCTACTACGAACGGTTGGGCGTGTCGGGTTCCGTGGCGTTCGCCGGGCGATTGCTCGAAGAAGCGCGGGTCGCGGTGGTACCGGGCGGAGCGTTCGGGCTGGACGAGCATGTGCGGCTCTCATTCGCTTCGGGGATGAAAACATTGAACGAAGGGCTGTCGCGTCTAGAGGCGTTTTTGACCGGCGTCTGATCAATGGCGCTGGTACAACGAGTCTTCTGTTAACGCAGCGATGGTCGTACCGTCGGTTCCGTTGTATGGTTGCATGATAGGGCATTGCATGCGCGCCGCGGGCCAAGAGTACGAGGCCGTTAGTCGCAAGACTGGTGCAGCGTCACAGCTTATTCTTAGGGTTCGTTGTGGGTGGCATGGGCAAACTTGTTTGCCCGTGACTGCCCCGCCAGCA
>CAZWWW010000128.1:0-7876 GCA_964637715.1 uncultured Phycisphaeraceae bacterium
GTCACACCTTGTTTTTGGGGTGGCATGGGCAAGCAGCAGCTTGCCCGTGTTGTTGAGGGGGCAGTCGCGGACAAACAAAGTTTGCCCATGCCACCCACAACGAACCCTAAGAATAAGCTGTGACTCTGCACTAGGTAACGAGCGCGATTGTGGTCTGGGCTGTCAGGTCGATCAGGTTGGCCACGATCAGGTCCGCCTTGGACAGCGCGTCACGCCCGTGGTGGGTCATGACGCCGATGCAGACCATTCCGGCGCGCTTCGCGGCTTCGACACCGACGGGCGCGTCCTCGATCACCACGCAGCGGCGCGGTTCCAGACCCAGTCGTTCGGCGGCGAGCAGAAACACATCCGGGTGGGGTTTGCCGTGCGGCACGTCGTCACCGCCGACGATGGCCTCGAACAACTGTGTCACGTTCATGCCGCTCAACATCAGATCAATGTTGGCGCGCGGGGCTGAGGAACCGACTGCCAGGCGTGCGCCCTGTGATGCCAGCGCTCGAACCAGCTCGGTCGCGCCGGGCATGACGGGCGGTCGGGCGCGCACCAGGTCGCGGTAGATCGCTTCCTTACGATCGCCGAGTTCCCGAATGCCCGATGCTGACGTTTCACCGAACACTAACGGGATGATATCCCGGTTTTGGCGGCCAAAGGTACGGCTGAATTGTTCGGGGGTGACGCGTTGACCGAGCTCCCCAGCCAATTGTTGCCAGCTCTGGAGGTGGGCGGCGGCGGAATCGACGAGGACGCCGTCCATGTCGAAGATGACGCCGATGCTGGTTGTCTTGTTCATCCGATACTCTAACGGGTTGGGTTGTTGGGTCCGGCGCGTGGTCGAATCCGGCGATTGGCCATTGGTTTTATTAACGCAAGCGGTAGAGCAAGCTCTATATCTTGCATGGCAGTCGAATCGCTGGTTCATCTCATGGATCGATTCGACGCGTCGATTCACGGGATTACACGGTGAGCCACGCCGATAGGAGGCGATACACCAAAACAAAGAATGCTGAGGCATGACGATAACGCAAGACCTAACCGAAGCAAGTCCGCGACATGACGGCGTGTCGCCGCGTGCGGTAATCCGCGCGTGGTCTGTCGTTTTTCTCGGGTTTGCGGTGCTGTATGCGCTGACAGCCAGTCGGGGTATCCAGTGGCAGGATGCGGGGACGCACGTCGTTCGGATCCTGACGGGCGAACTGTCGAATCCACTCGGTCTGGCGTTGAGTCATCCGTTGCACTTTTGGTTGGGACGGGCTGCTTTGTGGATCGGGTTGGGCGAACCGGCGTATGCGATCACGCTGGTGAGCGCCGTGGCGGGCGCGGTGGCGGTCGCGAATGTGTTCGGGTGTGTGGTGACGCTGACCGGTCGACGGGATGCGGGGGTGGCGGCGGCGGTTGCGTTGGGGCTGGCGAACACGTTCTGGCAGATGTCGACGCTGGCGGAGTGCAATACGCTGACTGTGGCGCTGCTTTCCGGCGAAGTGTGGGCGATGGTGACGTACCTGCAGGGAAGGCGCATCGGTTTCTTATGTTTGGCGTTTCTATTCAACGGATTGGGTATCGCCAATCACATGCAGGCGGCGCTGACGTCGCCGTTGTTGTTCGCCATTCTGATATATGCCGCGGCGGTTCGGCGCGTACGCGTTCGCTATGCCCTGGGGGTGGTGTGCGTTTGGATCGTGGGGACGCTGCCGTATACGGGGTTTGTTGTTCTCACGGCTGTTCGTTCGGGGGACGTGCGCGGTACGCTTGGATCGGCGTTGTTCGGTAACACCTACGCGTCGGCCGTATTAAATGTCCGCCCGTCCTGGCGGCAGGCGGCGATAGTGATCGGGTTCGTGATGCTCAATTTTCCGAACCTGACACTGCCGCTGTTTGTGCGAAGTTTTTTTCGCCGATCGCGCGGGACGTTGTCGGTCGCGTGTTATCGTTTTCTTCTTGCCGCGTTGGCGGTGCATGCATTGTTCGCACTGCGGTATCACGTTGTGGATCAGCACACGTTCTTTCTGCCCATGTACGTTGTGGTCACGATCCTTGCGGGGCTTGGTTTTGCGGGCGTGTCGGGATCAAGGCGTCGAACCATAGCGTATCTTGCGGCGGGATGTTTTGCGGTTACGCCGATCGTTTATGCGTTCGCGCCGCCGCTCGCACGGGACACCGGGGTACTTCGGCACATCGTCCATCAAAAGCCGTACCGTGACGACTGCGTGTATTTGTTCGTTCCGTGGACGGTTGTGGAGCGTTCGGCGGAGCGCGTCGGTCGTGAGGCGATCGAGCTGGCGGGACATGAGGGGCTGGTGTTGATCGAAGATTCCATGGCCCGGGCGCCGGTCGAATACTGGCGGATTCAAGCGCACAGGCCCGGTGTCGACATCTTACTAAAACCGCGCCACGGTAAGATCGACAAAGCGCGCGTGGCCGATGCGCTGGCCAAGGGGCGGTCGGTGGTACTCGTTCCGCTGGACCGCAATCACCCGGCCATCGTACCACCGACGGGAGCCTGGCGCCGTGCGGGCGATCTCTACGTGCTTGATCCCGGGTAAATGACCTCGGTGGGGCCATCCGGTTCACAGGCCGCTCCCAGCGGCATCTTCGCATTGCAATCCTGTATTACGATACGCCGAATCCATACCTCTGCAGCATCGCATCGTGCGATCGGGCGCGACGTTTTGTGTTGTGGCGTGCGTTGCGTGTGGGAAAGGCAGTGTCTCCTTTGGGCGGCCTGCCTTGAAAGGTTCCCGTAGCGCGCCGGAAACGGACTCTGTTGGAACTGTATGGCGAATCCTGTTCAACCCGAACCCGCCCGGGCGGCACCAATTGTTCCGCTTCTTGATTATCAGCGTACGGACGTGGAGTCACCCGCGCGGTTTCGCTGGAACTGCTGGGCACGGCAGACGGGTAAGAGCTTTACGAAATCGCTTCGGCGCATGCTGCGCGGGTTGGCGCGGCGGCGTACGCAGGTGTTCCTTTCGGCGGGTGAACGGCAGAGTCGCGAACTCATGATGAAAGCACGGCAGCACTGCGAAGCGCTGAAAATCGCCACGGATTATTACGACAACCGGTTCTTCAAGAACCTGAGTGTCAAGCAGTTGGAGATCGTGTTGCCGGGTGGGGTTCGGATCATCGGTTTGCCGGCGAATCCGCAGACGGCACGGGGCTTTACCGGGGATGTGTTTCTCGATGAGTTCGCCATGCACGCCTTCGATCGGGACATCTGGGCGGCGATGTTTCCGACGTTGCTGCGCGGCGAGGGCGAGCTTGATGTGGCCTCCACACCGAAAGGGTGTGGGAACATGTTTCACGCCTTGCGCGAGAACGATCTGTTTGCCACGAGCGTCGTGACATTGCCGGATGCGATCGGGCACGGTCTTGATGTCGATCAGGAGGCCATGCGCGCGGCGATGGGCGACGAGGAGCTCTACCGGCAGGAGTTTCTGTGCGAATTCCTGGACGAGGCCACCGCGTTTCTGACGTATGAGCAAATAGCCGCGTGTGTGGATCAATCATTGACACCAAGTGCCACGCCCTCGGCACTAACGGACGTAGCAAGTGAGCTGTTTGTGGGCGTGGACATCGGGCGCGTGCGGGATTTGACGGTGGTTTGGGTGCTCGCGGCGGATACCTCGCCCCGGTGTCTCCCGCAGAGAAGCGATGCGTCCGGCGGGATGTTGAGGACGGTCGGCATCTTTGAGCTGTCCGGCGCCCCGTTTCGCACGCAGTTTGATTTGATCAGCGAGGTCCTGTCGCTGCGGCGGGTGCGGCGATGTTGCCTCGACGCTGGTGGATTGGGCATGCAACTGGCCGAGCAGGCGGTGGAGCGATTCGGCGCCCATCGGGTCGAACCGGTGTCGTTTACCGCGGCGCTCAAGTCGCAGCTTGCGTCGGGTCTGCGTATTGCCGTGGAGGCGGGTCGCATACGCATTCCGGCGGACGAGCGGATCGCGCGGGATTGGCACTCGGTCGAGCGGTCGGTCAGTGAGGCGGGTCATTTTCGTTTGAGCGCGCCGCGGCGGGCGGGCAGTCACGCGGATCGGTTCTGGGCGGCGGCGCTGGCGGTTCATGCGGCGCAGGACGCGTCGGGCGGCACGGTGGAATGCCATACGGTGGCACCCGTTCGTTTCGCCCGGGATGGTGCGTGGTAATGAACGGGAACGGCGTCAAGGAGCCGATCCTCGTCAGCTTAGATCGAGTGCAGCCCTGCACCGGGCGTCTATGGCGCCGGGACCATGGCACCGATCAAGCGTTTCTGGAGAACCGGACATGGGTATGACACATCGGATAGGTCGGGCGCTGCGGTCACTGGTTCCGTTTAGAGAAGAGGGTGTGCGGCCTCGCGTGGGTCGCGTGGTGGTGCCTCGTGCGGAAGACTCCGTACGCGACTATCCCGGCGTGGGGTTGACGCCGTCGCGTTTGGCGGCGGTGCTGCGTGAGGCCGACGACGGTTCGCTGTCGACGGCGATGCAGTTGTTCGAGGAAATGGAGGAGAAGGATGCCCACCTGTACGCGGTGGCGAACACACGTCGGTTGGCGCTTACTGGATTGGAATGGGAGATTGTGAGCGCGGCGGATGTGCGCGGCGGTGTGGATCGCGGCGCGGCGGACGAGGCAGCAGCATTCAGCCGGGGCGTGATCGAGTCGATCGGCACGTTCGACGAGACGTTGCAGCATCTTTCCCTGGCAACGGGCCGCAACATTTCGATCGCGGAGATCGTCTGGGATTTTGTCAGCGGATCGCTCGCGCCGGTGGACCTGGTCCCGGTCGACTTTACGCGCATCGTGTTCGACGAGCTGGATCGCCCGCGCATTTTGACCGAGGACGAGCCGCGCGACGGAATCGCGGTGAAGCCGAACAAGTTCATCGTTCACACGCCGCACAGTGTGTCGGGTCACGCCCAGCGCGGCGGCTTACTGAGGGTGACGGCGTTGGCGTATCTGGCCAAGAACCTGGCGCTGAAGGATTGGATGATCTTCGCGGAGGTCTTCGGGATGCCGGTGCGCATCGCCCGCTATGAGCCGTCGGCGTCACCGGATGAGAAGCGGGAATTGCTGAGCATGTTGGAGACGCTCGGCAGCAACGCGGTGGGGATTTTCAGTCGGGCGGTGGAGTTGCAGGTTGTGGAGGCGAATCGGGGGACGGCGGGTCCGCCGTATGAGCGTTTGATCGAGTTTCTCAATCGCGAGATGAGCAAAGCGTGGCTGGGGCAGACGCTGACGACGGACGTGAGCGGTCAGCGCGGTTCCATCGCGGCTACGCAGGTTCACGACCTGGTGCGGCGCGACGTGCTGGCGGACGATCTGCGTAAGGAAGCCCGTACGATTCGGCGGGATTTTCTCGAGCCGATGACGTGTCTGCAGTTCGGCAACAGCGTGCCGGTTCCCTATTTCAGGCGCCGGCTGCGGCGGGCGGGGTCGGTTCAGGATCTGGCTGAGCTGCTGAAGGTCGCTGTGAACGATTTGAACCTGGATATACCGCGGGGCTGGGCCCATGAGGCGCTGGGCGTTCCTCGCGCGGGCGACGGCGAGGCGATCGTACCGGTTTCGGCGTGAGTGATCGATGCGCGATTCGGCGCCAGCGCGCGCCGGGCGCGTTGTTGAGTGTCAGGCGATGGCACTTTTTGAGGCAAAGCGAGGACAACATGACGACAACCATGACCAGGGAATCGACAGCAGCCGGTCCGAGCGAGATACATGCGCTGCGTTCTGCGCCGCTCTCGGGGACGGGGGCGCCGGGTCGGGTGCTGGTAGCACCGTGGGGCGAGGTCGAGAGCACCAACGGCAGTTTCGTGGTGGATGACGAGGCGGCGCGGTTGGTGCTCGATGCGTTCAGCGCGCACGGAACGGATCTGCCGATCGACTTCGAACACCAGACGTTGGGGGGGCCGTATGCGTCGCCGAGCGGCCAGGCGCCGGCGGCGGGCTGGATCAAGGCGCTGACCGTCGAACCGGGTGTGGGTCTCTTCGCGGACATCGAGTGGACCGAAGAGGCGGCACAGCTACTGGCGGGGAAGCAATACCGCTATCTCTCGCCGGTGGCGATCATTCGGAAAACGGATCGGCGCCTGGTGGGTATTCACTCGGCGGCGCTGACCAACAAGCCGGCCATTCGCGGTATGGAGGCGATCGTCAACCGCACTGAGACGGATGATGATGGTGCCACGGACGTGACACCTATGATGCGGCTGCGTGAGGCGTTGCAACTCGATGACGAGGCCAATACCGAGATCGTTCTTGCCGCGGCCGGTCGGCGCATTACGGAGCTCGAGACGGCGGCGAAGGAGCGCTACGTCGAGCAGCGGATCGGCGAGGCGATGCGTGCGGGCAAACTGGTTGAGGCACAGCGGGCGTGGGCGGAAGCACTGGTTGCGAAAGAGGCGGGGTTGTTCGACGCCTGGCTGGCGTCGGCGCCTGTGATCGTGCGTCCCGGCCGATCGGTGCCGCCGGCGGATGCAGGGGGTTTGGATGGGGTGGCGCGCGGGGCGGCGGCGCGGGCGCGGGCGGAGTTTCGCGCCAACCCCTCACTGTCTCGGCTAACGACCGAAGCGGCTTACGTGGCGTGTGCCACGCGGGCAGGCGGATCGGGATAAAGCGCCGCGGCGTAGACGTGCGCTGCGGAAGGTGCACCGCGCCACACACGACGGGCCTCGCGACGCACATCGACCCCATAGAGACCGGATTCTACGCGAACAGGTGCCCCCATCAGCGACGGCGGTCCGGGGCACAAGGCAAACTTTTTCAGAGGTGACACGAAATGGCATTAACGGCAAACCTTGAGCTGGACCACTACGTCGACCAGGAGCTTCGCGCGTTTGGTGTGGCGGCGGCGGTTCATATCTACAAAGGGGCTTTGATCGGGCTGACCACGGCCGGCTATGCGCGGCCGCTCGTGGCGGGCGACGCATGCGTAGGGATCGCCTACGAGGAGGTGGACAACTCGGCGGGCACGAACGGTTCGGTTACCGCGCGGGTGTATACGCTGGGCGACTTCGGGCACGCCCTTCCCGGGGCGAACCAGACCCAGGTCGGCGATCCCGTCTACGCGTCCGCGGATGACACGCTTACGTTCACGGCCACGGCCAACTCCTACGTCGGTTTTGCGATCGACGTGCCCAGTGCCGACAACATCATCTTACGGCTTGACGTGCTGCGTACGGCACCTTAGCCGCCTTCTGGATGATGGTTGGGGGCACGGGAACGCAAGGACCGTGTGTTCACCGGCCAGATAGCGGTACCACACAGGCCGCTCGGCCCTTTCCAAGCAGGGCGGCGGGTATATCGACCGCGCGGCGGTGTTCGAGGCGGGCGGCGAATCAGCGAATCAACGAACAAACGCTCAGGCGTACTTCGTGGTGACGAAGACGCGTTTTAGGGGATCAATCCAATGGCGATTATCAACACGGGGCTGCTGACCAAGGGGTTGCGCAGCGAGTTCTTCAATCGGTTCGACGGAGCCAACACGCACTTCGGCGATCTGGCGACGCGCATCGCATCCAATTCGGACAGCGAAACGTATCGCTGGCTCGGCTCAGTACCACGGATGCGCGAGTGGGGCACCGGTCGCGTCGCGAAGGGTGTGGGGACGGAGTCCTATTCGGTCGAGAACCTCAAGTACGAATCAACGCTCGAGGTGGACCGCGACGAAATCGCTGACGACAAGACGGGTCAGATTCGGATCCGAGTGGCCGAGCTGGCGGATCGCGCCGCCACGCACAAGGACTTCCTCATCGCGCAGTTGCTCATCAACGGCGAAACGGCGGGGTTCAACAGCTACGACAACGTAACGTTTTTCAATGACGCGCACCTTTCGGGGTCATCCGGTGCGCAGGACAACAACCTGACCAGTGACGCGATGAGCCCGGACGCCCCGACGGTGGACGAGTTC
>CAZWWW010000129.1:0-7869 GCA_964637715.1 uncultured Phycisphaeraceae bacterium
GAGTTGCTCGGCGTAAACATTGAGGTAGTCGCGTTCGTTGATATACCCGAGGCGCACCATACAGTGCTCGATGCGTTCAGAGGGCTTGCGCGCGCTGCTGGCTTCCTTAAGCTGTGCGGGGGTGATCCGCTTACGCTGAACCAGGACTTCGCCAATACTCACAACGGTTTCCTCAGTCGCCGGTCGGTCGTCGAGACGACGGGCTCATTCTCGGGCCAAGGGTTTATCGACGCACGCCGCATCCTAATGTTATACCCACCGGTCGACCGGCGGATTCACGGCGGCGGCACAACCGTAACCTCTTGCCAATCAAAGTCTTACCGGATACGCTGCCCCCCGCTGGTTTTTGTCGTTGGCCGCGACGACCCGACCATACCGCAAGCCTGGAGCTTTGTCGCGTTGTCGAGCGGTCATTGAGCGGTGGTGGGTGCGTGACAGGATCGGCGGCGGTAAAAAATGGTAGGGCAGGTCGTTCTTTCGCCTCAAGGCAAAAGGTCGACCCGCCATGGTTGAGGCAGGTGAACCGCCCGGCGTCGCCGGGCGAACCACCTACCCTACCTTGAGGCCGGATAAAGTGTGATGCACTCAGCGGTGGTTGAGCGGTGGTACGGCGCAGCGTCTCAAACATGCAGGACAAGGACACAACACGATTAAAGCGCCTCGAAGCGTGTCGGGCTGATTTGGTGCGATGGGGGCAGACGCATGTGCTGCGCTTCTGGGATGGGCTGGCGGACGACCAGCGCGACGAGCTGCTGCGATCGCTCGAAGCCATTCCGTGGGACACGGTCGGTCCGCTCATCGAAACGCATGTAAGGCGACAACCCGAACGCGCCGCCCTGACCGGCATCGAGCCGGCGTCGGTGTACCGCGCTCGCCCGGTCGGCGAAGACGTCGCGCTTTACGACCGGGCGCGCGAGCACGGAAAACGACTGATCGCAGCGGGCACCGTGGGCGCCCTCACCGTCGCCGGAGGCCAGGGAACCCGCCTCGGGTTTGACGGGCCCAAAGGTGCCATGCCGGTCACGCCCGTGCGCGGCAAGAGCCTTTTTCAGCTCTTCGCCGAAACGATTCTCGCCGCGCGTACGCGATACCGCGTGAGCATCCCCTGGTACATCATGACCAGCCCGGAGAATCATGCGCAAACCGAAGCCTTCTTCCACCAACACGCCTTCTTCGGATTGCCCGAGACGGACGTCCGGTTGTTTTCGCAGGGCATGCTGCCCGCGTTCGATTTCGAGGGGCGCATACTCCTGGGAAGTTGCCACCGCGTGGCACTAGCACCCGATGGCCACGGCGGATCATTGAAAGCGTTGGTCGCCGGCGGCGCGCTGGCTGATATGCGGGCACGCGGCGTGGAGATCATTTCCTATTTCCAGATCGACAACCCGCTGGTCAAACCGTTCGACCCGCTGTTCATCGGATTGCACGCTGAGACGGCGTCGGAGGCGTCGACCAAGGTCACGCCCAAAGCCCGCGACGAGGAGCGTGTAGGTCATGTGTGCCTGCGCGAAGGGCGCGTCACGGTGATTGAGTACACCGAGTTTCCAACCAACCTGACCCACCACCGCACCGCCGACGGCGCACGCCGCTTCGACGCCGCGAATCTCGCCATCCACCTGTTCAACGTAGGCTTTGTCGAGCGCGTCATGGCCGAGGGTTCCTCGCTCCCGTTTCGTCGCGCGGAAAAGATCGTACCTTACGTGGACGAGCACGGGGTGCTCCAGACCCCGAACCAACCCAACGCCGTCAAGCTGGAAACCTTCGTGTTTGACGTGCTGCCGGCAGCGCGGAACCCCTTGGTGTTGGCTGTCGATCGCGCCGAGGAGTTTTCACCGATCAAGAATGCGCACGGCGACGATTCAGTTGACACAGCCCGGCGGGATCAGATACGCCGGGCGGTCCGACGACTCGACCAGGCGGGTGTGGACGTACCCCGAAACACCGCAGGCGAACCCGACGCGGCAGTCGAACTCGCGCCGGCTGTTGAGCTGGACATAGAGGAGACGGGATCCGCGTGCCATGGTCTGGACGACATCAAACAAGGTGATCGTGTGTATATAGAGTGACAGATTCTTGGCACTTTATATGCCGGCCGCCACCCCAACCGTTCACACGTCGATGCTCAACCCGTCGTAAGCCAGTTCCATTCCGTTCGGCAGGTAGCTATTCGTTTCGGCGTAGCCGAGTTGGTGGGTGGTGTGGGTGAAGAACGTCCGGGCGGCGCCGATCTGTTTGGCCACGTCGACGGCTTCGTCCAACGTGAAATGCGCCGGGTGGGGGTCGCGGCGCAAGGCCCCGAGCACGAGCGCATCGAGATCGTTGAGCAGGGCCATCGACTCATCGGGGATTTGATTGCAGTCGGTGCAATAAGCCAATCGGCCAATGCGAAAACCCAACACCGGTAACGGACCGTGCATCAGGGGCAGGGGAACGACCCGGGTGCCGCCTATCTCCAATGGGGAACCGTCCAAAAGAACGGGATTGAGTCGTGGCCTGCTGTGTGGAGAATCGGGCGCGGGCTCGAACGCGTAAGAGAACATGCGCCGCACGCCCGCGAGTGTACGCTCGGTGCCGTAACATGACATCGACCGCTTCGTCAGCCAGTTGAATCGGCGGAGGTCGTCAAGCCCGGTAACGTGGTCCGCGTGGTGGTGGGTGAACAACACCGCGTCGACCCGGTTGATCCCGTTGGCCACGCATTGCAGGCGGAGTTCCGGCGCGGTGTCGATGAGCAAGTGTGTTTCGCCCACGCGAACCAGGCAGCTTGTGCGGGTGCGCTTGTCGCGCGGGTTGTCTGAGGTGCACACCGCGCAGTCGCACCCGATCATCGGCACGCCGTGCGACGTGCCGCAACCGAGGATGATGGCTTGGACAGGCGTTCGACCCAACGGGGAAACCCTCCGAGGCGAAGTTCGTAACGTTGATCAAACAAGAACCGCTCGCGCGGCGCGTGCGCCGTTACAATGAGGCGAACTCACGCAACCTCCGCCCCGACGAACGCGCTCAAGCGGGGGTACGGCAACAGGGTGCCCCGATGATGAAGCGGGGAGGTGCTTGACGGATCGTGGCCCGGAGGTGACGACAGGCTGACTACCCTGCTGGAAAGCCGCCCGTTCCGTCAACCGTTCTTGCCGCAACACTGCTTGTACTTCTTGCCGCTGCCACACGGGCAGGGGTCGTTTCGGTTCGGCTTCTCGTCGCTCTTGATCGGCTCAACGGGCGACGGCAACGGTTCGTCGTCCTCACCGGGGAGTTGCTTCTTGTAGTCTTTTTCCTTCCGCTCGCGGTCACGAAATCGCTCCGTACCCGGATCAAAGTCCTTGCTCATCTGGTTGTTCACCTCTACCTCGCTCGGCGATCCGTGCTCTGGCACCCCAGAGTCAACCAACGAATCGCGCCGACGCGATCATATCGGCAAGGCGACGCCGTGGCTACGACGCCATGGAGATATCTCATCTCGACGTTGCGCCGAGCGTTCGCGGGATAACGCCGGCGCGTCGTAACGTGCGGCGCTAGTCCGGGGGACGTTCGACGGTACGCGGCAGGGGCACGGGTCGCTGTAGGAACGCGATCGAGAGACCGATCAGTACGACGATGGTGGCGGCGAGGGAATAGACGAAATCCACATCGATACCGGTCGGGCCGAAGGGTAGGGGCAGCGTGACAGCGAGCATCGCTACGGTCGCGAACACCCACGCCGCGCGACCGACTCGAAGGTCGCGCGGAAGCAGCAGCAGCAAGAGCAATAGCACCGGAACATTGCCGTACGCCCACGGCAGGAACGGGCTGCGCAGTTGCCCGACGATAAGCAGTGCGAGCCACACACGCAGCAAAGAGAGTCGCGGTGCGCTTTGTGATTCGGGCGGCGGGGTGGCCGGTGGTCGAGCGGGGCTCCACGCTCTGCGGCGTAATCCTACAACCAGCAGAACGACTACGATCGTAACCGAATAGACCCACATGACGATCCGGGCTACCTTTTGCGGATCGGACAACAAACCGAGGTGTTCGAGTTTGTAGCTGATGCCCCAGATCGAGCTGTTGACGAGCATCGCATTGACGTATTTTGTGGCGAACCAGAACGCCTCCCCCGTCGCCAAACGAGGTAGCTGGTAGTCGAGAAACGCCTCGAACGGTTTGGGTCCGAACCAGGCGAACGTCAGCAAGACGTAGACGATCATCCAACTGCAGGTCCAGGCGACGGCGCGCCACTTTCTCTGCAGGAGCAGGAACACAAGCAGCAAACCGGGGAAAAGTTTTGAGACAACGGCGAAACCGAGCAACGCCCCGCCGAGCCAGTTTCTTCGGGTATCAAACGCAGGCAGCGCGAGCAGGCAGATACCGAGGATGATCAAATGCACGTTCTGAATCTGAAGGGCGCCGCGCACCACCGGTGCGCACAGCATCAGCGGCAAGGCGAGCCAGTACACGTGGAATCGCGTGCGATCGACCCACAGCATGAGCGTTACGAACGCCACAACCAACAGCGTGATGTTGATGGCGTGCCAGTACGCGCGCAGTTGAAAGAAATCGCCGCCGGTGACAATAAGCGTCCGGGGGAGCAGCAAAAAGGGAGGTGGATACTGGTAGGTATCAACCGTGAGCTTGTCGCCGATGGTGTCGTGAAACGGCGTGGGTTCCTCGCTGTGGCGGTAACGCGACCTGTCATACAAGTTGTCGACACGAGATTGGGCGAGATACGCCGCTACGATATAGCAGGTGAAGCAATTGTGTTTGGGGTAAAAGGGCTTGGCCAACTGTGCGCTGTCCAGCTCGCGGATGGTCGGATTAAAGGCATGCTCAGTGCGCGACACGTCGGCCATGAACAGCGATTGCGTCGTAACGAAATAGGTGGCCGGGATGCTCGCGCCCAGCCAGATCCACAGCATACCCTTTGACGCGCCGAAAAGGCTCGGCCATCGTGGCCCGAGCCAAAAGGCGGCGGTCAAACACACCAACGTGGCCACGATATAGGCGACAGCCCATGATGCGCCCATCGCGACAACGCCTGTCGCCACCGCGGGCGTGACGATCAGCACCAGCGGAAAGACAACGATTAGGCGTAACAGGCGCGGGTTGATCCGAGACGAGCCTACCGATTGGATGGAATCGTCATTCACAGATGGTGTTCCATGTGCCAAGCGCTCCACTGTCCTCTTGGCCCGTGCGGGCGGCTTACCAGCTTTGGCCTAATAACAAGCCAACACCGGTAGAAAAGGCGCCGGTGCCACCCGGATGGTTTCGATTTTTTAACGATACGGTTACGGCGAAGACACGACCGCGCTGTTCAGAAACGCATGTATGGTCGCTTCCCATTTGTGCATCGTGGCCACCCCGCCGGTCGCTACGACGAAATGAGGTCCCCGCGGATGATCGACAATCGCGGCGATCATGCGGCTGTCGGCGCGAGGCGTCGCCCGCATCGTAGCCTTCACGGTTCCTGAAAGATCGATAATCTTGATGCGCACGTTTCCGTTTTCCGTGACGGTCAGATTCGCTTCATCGCGCCCGTACGACGAACCGTCACTCTTTTTGACCTGACCCAACCACCGCCGGATGTTCAGATCGTCCTTGCCTTTCATGCCGGGGAAGTGCGTAATGCGAACCTGTCCGCCTTCTTTGTCGTCTCCCGCCGCCGGGAGTTCGAATACGGCGACCGGGGCGAACGGACCCGGCGCGCTAACGCTTCGTTTCCAACCATCCGGCACCCTCAGGGTGAGCCCGTCCAACGTGAGCACGTGGTCCTCGGCGTGCTCACGTTGCGTCGCATCGCCGGCGTGTCGCGTTGCGGGGGCCTGTCGCCCACCGGTTTTGGCATGTGATCCCGGTGTGGACGCGCGCTCATCGTTTGTGCGAACAGCGGGCGTCCCTGATGAATCGTCGGCGCGTGGTTTGGCCGTGTCGGAGGACCCGTCGCAGGCGAATGACAGGCAGATGAGCCCCAACGTGGTGATTCCCAGAATCCCGTACTTTGGCTTCATAAATTGTTGCTCCATACAGCACGATCAGAAAAGCGCGTTGAACAGCCCCTTGGCTGTTGAGATTCTACCGAGTACGTCCACCCTGGCCAGCGTCTGACCGACTGCTTTCCGCCGCCCTTCGCCAGACGTATACTGTAACAACGGTGGCGAAAGGTGTGCCCGCGGCGTTGCGCCGTGCATCAAAACAGCTCACGCAAAGGAATCGCGAGCCCGCGCACGGAGCCAACGTGTCGGGCGGACAGCATTGGCGGAAAAGATCGATCCTGGTTGTCGAACGCATTGGCTGAGAAGATCAGCAATACGTTCTTTCGTGACGCGACAACAACCAGACGCATCTATTTGGTGGGCAAACAGCGGCAAACAGGCATTCAATGACTGGAAAGCGAGACTATTACGAAGTACTGGGCGTTTCGCGAAATGCCAGCGAGGACGAGATCAAGCGCGCGTACCGGCGCTTGGCCAAGCAGCATCACCCGGACCGGAACCCGGGTAATCCGAGCGCCGAGTCGAAATTCAAAGAGGTTCAGCAAGCCTATGCGGTCCTTCGCGACGCGGAGAAACGGGCAAAGTACGACCGCTATGGCGAAGTGGGCGTCGGTGAATGGGATGCCACGCCGCAGGGGCAGCGCGTGTACCATTGGGGCGGGTCGTCTGTTAACGTCGACGATCTGGAAGAACTGTTTTCGGCCTTTGGTCGTGGCCGAAGCCCCGCAGGGGGGTCCGGTTTCTTCCGGGATATCTTTGGCGGTATGGCGGGATCGGGCGGGCGTCCCGACGGGCCGGTTCCACGGCGCGGGCAGGACCAAACCCAAACCGTCGCACTGTCGTTCGACCAGGCCGTGCGGGGTACTACCCTATCCTTGAAGATCTCCTCGGGCGGGCGGAACCGGTCTCAACACATTGACGTTAAGATACCGCCGGGGGTGGAAGACGGTCAGCGACTGCGCCTGCGGGGGCGCATACCGGGGGCGCACGGTGGACCGGCGGGCGATCTTTATCTGAAGTGCAAAATCAAACCCCACCCCTATTTTGAAAGGCGGGGGGCGGATGTGTACGTCGAGATTCCCGTGAGCGTTACGGAGGCGGTGCTGGGCGGCTCGATCCCGGTCCCGTCTCTCGACGGCACCGCGACGGTCACCCTGCCCGCGGGTACGGCAAGCGGTACGAAACTGAGGCTAAGGGGTCGGGGCATTCAGCGCTCGAACGGCAAAGGACGCGGGGACGAAATCATCGTCATAAAAATCGTACCGCCCGCCACGTTGACCGCCGAGCAGCGCCGGCTCTTCGAAGCCCTTGAAAAAAGCGGTCTGCCGGACGTACGTGCGACCGCGCCGTGGGCGAACGTGGGGGTGTAACTATGCTTGGAACATCGGGAACCGAACAACAGCAAACCCGCATGGGGCTTCTGTTTTTGATTCTTGGATTGCTGCTCGTTTTTTGGGCATGGGGGAGCTGGATCTATCGATCGTCCGTACCGGCGCAGGCACAGGCCATCGTGGGTGCGCAGACGATGGGTGAGGATGTCGCAGCCGGCGCGCCGGGTGCCCAGGCTAAGCGCACGGAGGTCGCTCGGGCTTTGTGGCTATACCTTCTTGTCGTGGGTGGGCTGGTTCTGCTTGTGCTCTTTGGAACCTATGCGGTGGTTCGCGCGCTGCGGCGCTATCGCACGGTGTTGGAATCCGGTGGTCCCGAGCACACCGAGAACGGCGACGTGTGGTCGATGCACCGTCTCCCCCCGGACGAGGAAGACGAGCATACGTCTTTAGATACGCCATAGAGCAGTGCTGTTTTTGACGTAGCAGTCAGGCAACTGTCTCATCGGGCACTTAGTACTCCGACACACGTGATTCGATGGGTGGCATGGGCAAGCAGCAGCTTGCCCGTGTTGTTC
>CAZWWW010000130.1:0-7847 GCA_964637715.1 uncultured Phycisphaeraceae bacterium
GCCCGTTCGTACCGCTCCGCCTTTGATTCAATCTCCGCCCATTCCAACAGCGCTCGTGCGGAGACCTCCGGGGGTGCGGCCAGTTCCGCCACGGCGCGCAGGACCGATACGGAGGCGAGCCGATTTGCGCCGTGCCCGACACGTGCCTCGGACGCCGCCCGTTCCACCAAGGCCATTCCCTGGTCGGTGATCTGAACCGTGGTGGAGGCGGGGACCTCGGGTTCAAGAGACCGCATCCGACGCGCGATCTCCAACCTTGCGGCTGTCTTTACCGCGTCGTTGATCGTGATGGTTGCGTCCGCCGGGTCGCTCAGTCCGAGCGTCCACAGCGACTGATACGCGTCCGCGTTGCGCCCCAGGGTGTGCTGGCGATCCGCTACGGCAAGCCCGGTACGAAGGCGGTCGTCTGCACTGCGCGACAAGGATCGAGCTTGTTCCAACAGGGCGAGCGCTTCCTGATCGTCTCGACCTTCTTCCTCGGCCATGGCGTTCAGGGCCGTCACACGAAGATGGGCGACCGCGCCGGCCCGTCGGGCGTCGGATTCGACGATCGAGTCCGACAGGCCGTCCAGCACGTCGAACGCGGCGGACGGCTCACGCCGAAACAGGTACATCCACGCCAACGTCACCGCCGCCCGTACGTCGTTCGGTTGGCTGGTGTATCGCTCCTTCGCCCGCGCGTACGATCGTTCAATATCCGGGAACTTGCGTACGGACGACGGTTCAACGCTGAACAGGGCGTCCTTTACAGCCAACAGGTTTCCAAGCGGGGTCTGATCCTTGGGCAAGGTGTCGAGCCGTACTCGCGTTCCTGCACCGGCGTCCAGGGTCAGCAGTCCCTTGGGCGTAGGGACATGCAGCAGATCGCCGGCCAAAACCGCCCAGCCGGTCGGCGCGGGATCCATCGTCCTACTCCACGCGGTTGTGCCATCGGTCAATGAAACACACTGGATCGAGCGACCGCCGAGCCATACGCGGTGGTCATCCGCCCCTATGATGTACGAAACCTGCGGCGCAGGCACCGACCAGCGAAACGCGCCGCTGCTCGCCGCGAGGGCGATGAGCTCGTCATCCGTTTCGGAGAGGACCAGTACAAGTCCGCGCCTCGAGACAGCCGCCGCAGGCAGCCGGTTCGCGGGTTTGGTTGTAGCCGGTGCTTCGGCCTCGGCAAGGCGGTTTCTGCCGCGAATTCGAAGCTGTTGCTGATGCCAAGTTTCGACGACGGGCTCGGGGACCGCATAGCGCGTCGCCCATCGGAGTGTTCTGGTGTGGGCGTCCACGGCAAACAAGACACCCCGCGACGAGGGTACGAACACCAACCCATCCCGGTAGGCCAAGACGAGCGCCCGTCCGCGCAGTCGATCAAAGTTTTGAAACGACCCCAGCAGAATCCGCTGCACCAACGAACCATCGGACGGATCCAGCACGCAGACAAACAAGTCGCTCTGGACAACAACGGGTACCCACAGCCTCCCTTCCACGCCCAGCGGCGCGGATCGAAACTCCACTTCGCCGAGCGGATCATCGGCATCAAAGGTGCGACCGCGCTCCCAGACGATGTCCCCGGTGTCCGGGTCATAGGCGACGAGACGATTGGCGGCTGTGACGCGCGGTCGAAAAACACCCCGCTGGCGTATTATCCTCTGATTCTGCCCGATGTTGCCGCCGCTCGGACCGCCACGCTGTTCAATCGTGAACAGCAGCCCCTCGGCGTAGGACAAAGATCCGCCGACAAAGTCCTCGAATCCACCGCCGACCGCCCAGCGCTCGCGCTCATCGCCACCAACCACAACGCCGCGCGGTCGAGCGGCGACCGTAGTCGATGACACCCAATCCACCTCGAGATCATCCAGCCCCAGGGCCGCGCAGCCGTTCGGGCGACGCACAAATAGGTGCGTGCCGTCGCTGACCGCATGTACCGCCGGAATCATCACGGGATCGTCCGGGGCGTCGTGGACGATGCGCTTCCAGATAAGCGCCGCGTCCCCCGGCAGCTCATACCGCCACGGGACCGGATCGACCAGCGTGGCGTGTACCGCCGGCACCGGGGACATTGATCCGGGCGTGGAGACGATGGCCGGGGACGAGCCGGCACCAGGCGACCGACCGGTCAGGTCCGGTTTGATGATGCCGTCGGAGATCGCGTCGACCCAACCGGGTAGCGAACCCGATTGGCCCAGCTCGCGTTTCGATCGCGCTACAACGGCCAATGCTTCGCCCTGTCTGCCCAGCGCCGCCAGCGCCGCCGCTAGTTTCCCCTCGAGCCAGTAACGTGGCACGTCGAACTCTTGAACGACCGTCAGGCAATCGCGCACCACGTCGATCGTTTCACCGTACCGTCCTTCGTCAATCAACCACGACGCCAACGTGTCGCAGGCGTCGTCCCCATAGCGTGACAGGGGATATTGATCGATGATGTGACGCAGGGGGGCCATGTCACCACCGGCGACCGCACGTTGATACAGCCCCTTCGCTCTGCCATCGTAAAGAATGCGGTAGGCGGCCAATGCTTCGGGCGGTAGATCGCGCAGCACGCGCAGCGCCCGGCGCCGCGTGGATTCATAGACAATGATGTCCGATTGAACCGGCTCGTCGCGCGGCAGGAGTGAACCGCCCGGGTCGTCGATGATCCGCTGCAAAGAATCGATGGCGAACTTCCAATCCCGGCGATCGATACCCTCCTGTGCCCGCGTAAACAAGTTCAAGATCGGCGCGGAAGGCTCGATAAGGACCGGGGCATCATCCGAAGGACCGGAGCGCGGCGTCAACGCCGTACCGGTCGCGGCAGGCTGTTTAACCGCCGGTTGACCGAACAGCGTCGTCGACGAGAACAAGACCGTCGAAAGGACGATCGCGCAAAGACGATTCAACATGGCAAAAGAGCGTTTCGATCCGGCATCGATCCGTACGCCTGCGGTGCGAAACACAGGGAGGAAGAAGCGGAACAGCAGCCATACCTGCTTGCTCCGTAGCGGTGACGGGGACAGCTTCCAAGTCGGAAATCCGTATGCGCGCATCCCAACACTCTCCGACGCTATGCCCACCGTCTCGATCCGCCGTTCGGTCCCGTCCCAACGCGCAGGCGCTGCGCGACCCTACCCCGTGGCTATCCTATCGGCACAACGCACGGCGTTCCAGGTAATCAGAGAACCTCGGACAATTCGCTACACAATCGTTACGACCGGTGGGTGAACAAGAATCCGCCGCTCGCACCAACTGCGGGCGTTGGCGACGATCAAAGCGCGCGGGCATCGGTTTATGCCAACGTATCGAAACGGTAACCTCCGGTTGGGGCGCGCACCCTCGTGCGCAGGGTTATGCTTATCCTCTTGCAACCCGACACGCCGGGCGATACGCTTTGGTTTTCGAGATTGATCCCCACTTAGTTGCAGGAGTCGCGCATGCCACAGGCAGCCGCACGGAAAGAACGGGAGCCATCGGCGTCTCACGCGTCCGCCGTCCACGCCAAGGCCGTTGAGCTTGCCAAGCTCGTGCTCAACATGACCGCCGCATCCGGGTCGGGGCATCCGACGAGCGCTATGGCGCTCGCCCACCTTGTTGTCGAGCTAATGTATCGCCGGATGCGCTATGACCCGAAAAACCCCTGGCATCCGGGCAACGACCGCCTTGTTCTGTCGCTCGGTCACGCCGTGCCGATCGTATACGCCGCGTATGCCGATCTCGGCGGCGCGGTGGGTAAACGAAAAGCGGACGCCCGGGCGCTCAGCGTGGATGATCTTTCGACGCTGCGCGAACTTAATAGCGTGCTCGACGGTCATCCCAATCCCGCCGAGGGGTTCCCGTTTTTCGACGCCGCGACCGGTTCGCTCGGACAGGGCTTATCCGTCGGGGCGGGGCTGGCTGCGGCTGCACGGCTTGATGGTATCGACAAACGAATCTACGTCCTTATCGGTGACGGCGAATCGCGGGAGGGGCAAATCTGGGAGGCGGCGGACTTCATCGTCGACCACAAACTAACGAACGTGTGCGCGATCTTCTCGTGCAATCATCACGGACAAGCCGGACCCGTCTCTCAGCAGCAATCAGCCGAATCCCTGGCGCGCAAGCTGGACGCGTTTGGTTGGCGCGTGCTCGGCGTGGACGGACACGACCCCGCCGCGATCGCCACCGCCTTTGACAAGATCACCTGGCAGGGGAAACCCGCCGCGATCGTGGCCGAAACGATCAAAGGATGGGGCGTACCGTCCACTTATGACAAGAACTTCCACGGCAAGCCGCTCACCGGATCGGCGCTCGAGAGCGCGCTCATCGAGTTGGACGAGACGGCACGGCGCGTCGGAGCCGGCGGAACCATCGATCGCGCACCGACCGCGCCCGTCTCGGCGGATGCGCGTCCCCAAGGTCGATCCATCAGCCTGCCTGATCTTGAGCAGGCCTGCACGCGGGCGGGATTGGCTGACGCTTTTTCCAATAAGAAACTGGCTACGCGACGTGCGTTCGGCGTGGCCCTGCTGGCAATCGGTGACGCCGATGCGCGTGTCGTAAGCATCGACGGCGACGTCAGCAACTCAACCTTTGCCAACCTGTTCGCCAAAGAGCACCCGGACCGCTTCTTCGAGGGCAAGATCGCCGAGCAAAACATGATCAGTGTGGCGGCGGGATTGGCCGCCGGCGGAAAGATTCCCTTTGCCAGTAGCTTTGCGAAGTTCCTCGCGCGGGGTGCGGATCAGATCGACATGGCCGCGATCTCACGAGCCAACATCAAAATTGTCGGCTCGCACGCCGGCGTCTCGCTCGGCGCCGACGGACCGTCGCAGATGTCCGTTTCCGACTTGGCCTATTTCCGAAGTCTCACCCGCGTCGACAATGGCCGGGGCGAACCGGCGTGCTATGTGTTCAACCCGTCCGATGCCGTGTGTGCCTATCGTTGCGTCGAGTTGATGGCCAATCTATCGACCATGTGTTTTATGCGCACCCACCGACCCGACGCCCCGTTCCTCTACAAGACCGATGAGCCCTTCGCGCTGCGCGGGTGCAAGCAACTGCGTCAGGGCGACAGGCTCACCCTCGTTGCCGGTGGATACCTGCTCCATACGGTCCTTGAAGCCGCTTCCAAGCTTGCCAAGGCGGGCATTGAATGCAACGTGTTCGACGTCTACACGTTCCCGCTAGACGCCGCACCGATTCTCGACGCTGCCAGGGGGGCAGGTGGTGTCATACTCACGGTCGAGGACAACTACATCGGTGGGTTGCACTCGGAACTGGCCGAAGCCGCTGCCGAGCGGGGCGACATACGCGTCATCGGTCTGACCGCAAACCGCATCCCCAAGTCAGCCAAGACGGCGGCGGAAGTCTTTCATTACGTTGGCGTCGGCGTGGAGGACATCGTCCGCCGGGCGCAGAAAACGATGTAACCGTTTTGCTCGCATCGGCGTTCCCTATTCGGCGTGACCATGCGGTGAATGCCGGTTGGGAGTATCCACACACAGGCAAGGCAAGCCCCCTTTTTGCGTAGTGGTCGAAATATCGTTTCATCCGGCGAATCGACTCGATGCGGCGATACGCAAAAGCTGACTATCTTGTGACCGGTGGAATGCTGTCGTAACCTATTCGTTCGCCATTGCTGAGCTTCGGAAAGCAAGTCCGACCGTGGCGGCGGGCTAACGAATAAAGGGGCGACACCCAGAAGGGCCATGTTTGGACACGTGGATCACGGAAGCAGAAAACCGCTCTTCAACAGATGCCTACCCCATGTGCTCCACAATCGCTTGACCGAACTCGCTGCATGTGAGCAGCTTGGCCTGCTGCCCCTCGGCGCGCATGAGGCGCTCGAAGTCGTAGGTCACTTCGCGAGCGGCGATGGCCCCTTCGATGCCTTTGATGATCAGATCCGCCGCTTCGGTCCAACCCATATAGCGCAGCATCAACTCACCCGAGAGGATGATGCTGCCGGGATTGACCTTGTCCTGACCGGTGTACTTGGGCGCCGTGCCGTGCGTGGCCTCGAAGATGGCGTGCCCCGTGTCGTAATTGACGTTGCCGCCCGGCGCGATGCCGATACCGCCGACCTGAGCCGCGAGGGCGTCGGACAGGTAGTCGCCGTTCAGGTTGAGCGTGGCGATAACCTCAAACTCCTTGGGGCGCGTAAGCACCTGCTGCAAAACGATGTCCGCAATAGCGTCCTTAACGAGAATCTTGCCTCCAGAGAGAGCTTTCTCCTGTTCTTCGTTAGCGGCCTGCTCCCCGGACGCCTTCTTGGTTCGGCCCCATTGTGTCCAGGTGTAGGTCCGGTCGGCGAACTCTTTTTCAGCCAGTTCATACCCCCAGTCGCGAAAGGCACCCTCGGTGTATTTCATGATGTTGCCTTTGTGGACCAGGGTGACGCTCTTGCGGTTGTTGTTGATGGCGTAGTTGATCGCCGCGCGGATGAGTCGTTGGCTGCCTTCACGGCTGACCGGCTTGATACCGATACCGCTGGTTTCGGGAAACCGAATGTTCTTGACCGCCATGGCGTCCTGCAGGAACGCGATGACTTTTTTCGCTTCCGGCGTGCCCGAGGCCCATTCGATGCCAGCGTAAATGTCCTCGGTGTTCTCGCGGAAGATCACCATGTTGACGAGCTCGGGTCGCTTCACCGGCGAAGGCACACCGGTGAAGTATCGGACCGGGCGCAGGCAGGTATACAGATCGAGCTTCTGGCGGAGGGCGACGTTCAATGATCGAATCCCCCCACCGATAGGCGTGGTGAGCGGGCCTTTGATGCCCACGAGAAACGATCGAAACGCCGTCAGCGTATCTTCGGGCAGCCACGTTCCGTACTTGTCGTACGACTTCTGCCCGGCGAACACCTCAAACCAGGAAATCCTGCGCTGACCTCCGTAGGCTTTCTCAACGGCGGCGTCAAAGACGGTGACCGCGGCCCGCCAGATGTCGGGTCCGATGCCGTCACCTTCGATAAAGGGAAGAACGGGGTGATCGGGTACGGACAACGTGCCCCCGCTCATCGTGATGGGAGACCCGTCCGTCGGTGTTTTCAGATGCTCGAACATGATAACTGAGTTCCTCGTTCCTAAAAGCTCGGAAAGGCCCGGTTGGCACCGGCTATACGCGCGCAACGCGTGGCCGGGCGGTAGGCCGGGGTGATCCTTGTGACGAAGGGGCATGATATCGGTCCAACGGCCTAACGTCAACTTGATGTGAGTGTGAGTGGTCTGGTTCGTCGCTTACCGACACCCCATCTTTCGCCAACCGGATGAGCCGGGTTCATCGAGGGGAGCGGCCGTTACTGCGCCCGATAAGCGTGTGAATCAGCGCGCATGACAGCCGGACCTGCAACCAGACCGGAAACGTTTTCTCATACAACACGGGGCTGCTGTGCTTTGAGCGGTCCCTGCGAACAAGGTCCTGACAAACGCGCCCGCCGGGTCGCGTGGCCTGCCATGGTGTACAAAACGATCAACCCGCGCTGCACCCACACGCAGCGCCGCCCATCCCCGCGAGCGATAACCTCTCGCATCACGACGCACGTCCGAAAGCGCTTTCCCCATTCGTGCCATATACTGACACTCTTATCGCGCGTAGAGAAAAACTACAGGAAATCAAGGCGTTTGCGGAAATGATGCTTGGATGTCGGGTAGCGCTCCGCCTATACTACCGTTGCATGGGGGTGTCTACAAGATCACCCATTCTGGATCGAAGGGGGAAAGCAAATGTGTACGAATGGTGTGAGGGGTGTGCGCGCTGCACGACACGGATTCGGCGTCGTCGCGTGTACCGCGTTGATGGCGCTGACGGCGGTGGGTAGCGTTCGCGCTGAGGTCGTCACGGTCTTCAGACACTCCTGTAGCAATGCATCATTTTCGGCCAGTTGCCCGCGGCTGGCTTCG
>CAZWWW010000131.1:0-7836 GCA_964637715.1 uncultured Phycisphaeraceae bacterium
CTCGACACGGCAGGATTCAAGTTGGCCGCGCCGGTAGACGCGCGTAATGCACAGCGCCCGCCCGCCTTCGATAACGATCGGCGCATCCGTCAGGGCGTTTTCGCCGCACCGGTCCACCCAACGATCTTCGCCGATAGACGATTCGAGCACCACCGCGTCACTCGGCAAGCGCGAGAGCACCTGGTCGCGCAGGGTAATGCTGTCGTCATGAAACGTAATGTCGCGGCTGAACCAATCATGCAACAGGCGGTGACGACCGCGGGCTGCATCGGTTTCAAAACGTGTCAGCACCGATCCGCGCCTTCGTCGCACCACGCGCCCGAGCGTGGCCCGCCACAACCGACCCCACCAGGATGGTCGACGCGGACCGTTCTTTCGAAGAATGCCGCGCCATGACATGGACCCCGGTTCCGCCGGCTGCTGATACCCGGCTCCGGGCGATCGTCCGGTACGGACCGTCCTAGAGAACACCACCGTCACGCCGGGGTATTCGGTCACGCGGCGGGCGTCGTTCCACTGAACCTGCATCGCACCGCTGCGGCGACCGGCGACAATGGCGGTATAAGCCGGGCGGCGCACAATAGTCAGTCCGGATTCCGAAAACTCCTGCACCTCATCAGAAGTCGTCGATCGCCCATCAGACGGCTCCTTCCTCCCACTACGGCTGGCGGTACCGTCAGTATCTGCGCAAGTCGTTCGTCCGAGCGCACGATGCGCAGGTGGGCAATGGGCGGTTGCGGCGATCCCGGCACCCAGAACAGCCGTGACGTTGTCGTGCCACGACGAAGGCACTCGAGACCGGTTGGCGGCAAACCGTTCGCGCAGCGTCTCGGCGATCCGTTGGCCCTCAGGCATGCGGTCCGCAAGGCGTTCGGGCGCGTACGGGCTTATAAAACCGGTGTTACATGACCCATAGCAGCCACCGGCCGACCCGTCCGCCTGCAGCACCGCGCCCAAAAAACCCAGGGCACGCTCCAGCGGTTCGGCCAGATCTTCCCAATGATGGTCGAGATAAAGTCGGGTCAACGCATCAATCGTAAGTGATAATCGTCCGATGTCCGCCCCGCCGCGCTCACGGAACCACCCCTCAGTGCTTTGCTGATCGAGCAGTTCCGGCAACCGTTCGCGGGCGCGGCTCAACAGATCGGCGTCTCGCACGAGCGGCGCGCCACACGCCAACGATTCGATCAACGCCGATAGAATCCACGGGGAATCGATTCGGGATCTACGAAGCAGCCATCTCAGATGCCGCGTCAGATCGTCCAGAAGATCGATGCCGGCGAGGGTACCCGAGCCATCCGCGAGGCGCACCACTTGCTGCGCCACGACGGGCCACAACCGCGATGTCCGACCCCGCCGGGATACCGGGCATCCTTCCGGGTCCAGCGACGCCTGCCAGTGGATCAGTGCGGTTCGAACACAGGCGGTAAGGCGGTCGGCGCTGGCCATCCCGGGCTCAAGCCGGAGCGCCGCGCTGAGTCCGAACGCGGAGGCCTGCTGCCGCACGAGCGTCATGACCGGGCGATTGACAAGCCGACCCGTATCTACCGCCACATCCCACCAGGGAGAGGTGCCCACGATCCGGGTCCAGTCCGGCACGCACCGCGCGGTCAACTCCTCATAAACATGACATTCGGTTTGTGGCATCGCTTGCGTCGGCAGCGCCGGGGCGTTTTCCACCACCGGTGCGGAACGTCGTTTCCGGGAGCCCGTTTCGATCGCACCGAGTTCGCCCAGCTCACCGCGCCGATGGGCGACGGTGGATTCATCGTTGGGTCGGGTCATCGCGGTCGTGATCCTGTTGGCAGGCTTGTTCCAGCATGAAAGACCGACACACAACAAACCCGCGACCACACGCCGACCGCACCCACAGAACGCCCGCACCGCGCAGGTCGGGCTTCACCGCACACCGAAGTATTATCGAACACGCTCGGTCGGCAAGTGAGCCGGTTTCGCGCACCCTGCCCGAACCGACGATCGACCCGGGGGCACGGGATCGAACCCCCCGCTCGAAAAGGGACGGCAGCGCAGCAGCCGCTTGATCGTCAGGATTCCCCCGCGAACCGCGCCGTGCGTCGTCAGCGCCTCGATGGCATACTCGCTGCATGTGGGGTGAAATCGACACGAACCCGCCAGAAACGGACGGACTGCCCCTTGATACAGACGAACAACACCAACAGCAACAAGCAACGGGATTCGTTTGACCATAATCCCAAATCCCCACACGAGGCGATCGCTGACAACCCAAGTCACTCTATGGGTGCGACCGCCGATCCTGTCGCGGATCCTAGATCGCTCACTCCCATGCGCGCTACGAATTGCCGCGCTGTCCGCCGGGCTCGACCCAGCGCACGAATCCATCCGCGAACACGTCCTTCTTCCAGATCGGCACGTTCTGTTTCAGCACGTCGATCAGCCAACGACAGGCGTCGAAGGCTTGAGCCCGATGCCCGCTCGCGACTGCTATGGCCACCGACGCCTCTCCCGTTGGGACCGATCCGATCCGATGCACCAGGGCTATTCTTGCCAGCAACCAGCGATCCATCGCCTGTTCCGCCAGCGCGTGCAGTTGCGTATTGGCCATACGGTCGTAGGCTTCATAGTCGAGCCGCACCAGCGCCCCATGCTCGTCATCGTTCTCGATGCGCGTGGTACCGATGAATGCGGCGATCGCACCGCAGTGTTCGTCGCCGCACACAAACGCGATCACCTCAGCCGGCTCGATGACCGACGAAACAAGCTTGACCAACATACACGGCCCGTTGGAACCGCCCGACACCGGAGGTATGACAGCCACCTCATCGCCCGCACGCACCGGCGTGTCATCCACGGCGAACGAGTCGTTCAGCGCGAAACGCATGGTGGGCAGCGCACGTTCCAGACTTGGCGCCGCTTGGACCAGCGCAACCCGAAGCGAGGCCACCGTCGCCCCCTCCGCGACCTCCACCACAATCTCCCCGGCGCCGGCCAGGTCTTTCGCGGGCCCCAGCATGAGGATCTTGATCTTCATGTCGGCAGCTTAGAGCAAGCTCTATTCTTGTGTAGCGGTTGAATCACTGTTTCATCCGGTCAAACGACTCGATTCGGCGACACGCAATATCGGAGAACCCTCTAACAGAAAGAGGAACTACCTGAGAAAGGGCTTGCCCAGCAGGCGCCGGATGGTGGCGATCTGCCCGGCGTGAAAGGCTTCGTGACGACTACAGTGAGACACCGCCCCCGCCTTGTCGGTATAGTGCGGATGCGGCTTCCCATCACCGCCGAACGCCGGCTCAGCCAGTACGCCGTCACTCATCGACCGCACCGCCTCGACCGTCGCAACGTGAACCCGATCGAACGTCGCCCGCACCGTCTCAACGGAGGGGTAGTCGTGTTCCGATGCGGACGCGACGGGGCTGCCGATGGGGAAGTGACGCGAGAACGCCTCATCCACCAACGCCGCCTTACCCAAACAACGAATGTGTACGAGCAAATCCTGAGCGCACGCCAGATGCCCGCAAAGCCACAAGGGATGGGCCAAACCCGGTTGCGGTTGGAAGGTCCACTCGTCACCGGAAAAGTCAGCGATCAACTTGAGCGTCCAATCGCGCGTATCGTCAATCTGTCTTGCGAGCAATTCAGCATTGGTCATCGCAGCGTTCCTGTAGCTTAATGGTCGTCCCTGTTCCTGTCGTTGTTGCGAGTTGGCGTTGAAAACAAGCCCCTGTAGAGGCTGCCGCCCGACTTGTTTCGTTGTGGTTATTCGACCGTCAGCGTGGGCTTGAGTACGTTGAGGCTGCTCTTGATACTCACCTGCCCCGCCACCTTCGATACCACGTCGGAAACGGCTTCATGAACATAACCTTCGGTGTCCGTGAACACTTTCTCCGGTGCGCCGGCGTCTCCATACACGCGGATGCGGGCGTTGAGCGGAATCTCACCGAGAAACGGCACGCCAAGTGCTTCCGCCTCCGCCTTCGCCCCGCCGTGATCAAAGAGCTCGTCACGGTGACCACACTTGGGACACAAATAATAGCTCATGTTCTCGATGATACCCAGGCAATCGACGTTCAACTGTTCATACATGCGCACCGCACGCCGGGCGTCCATCAACGCGACGTCCTGCGGCGTGCAGATCACCACCGCGCCGGTCATGGGAATCGATTGCGCCAAACTGAGCGGTACGTCGCCCGTCCCCGGCGGCAGATCAATGATGAGGTAGTCGAGCGCACCCCAGGCGACCTGTTCCAGAAACTGCTTGACCACGCCGTGCGTCATGGGTCCGCGCCAGATCAGCGCCTTGTCGCGCTCGACCATGAACCCGATGCTCATGATCTTGATTCCGCCCGACGTGGGTGGAACCAGCATTTCACCCTCCACGCGCGGCTTGGCCCCTTCGATACCCGTCAGCGTCGGAATGCTCGGACCGTACACGTCAGCATCGAGGATGCCGACTTTTGCGCCGCTTCGCTGCAAACCGAACGCGATCAACACCGCAGCAGTACTTTTACCCACGCCGCCTTTGCCCGCGCCGACGGCGACGATGTTCTTGACCTCCGGCAGGACCGACGCCGACGGTCGGCTCGTACGAACCTGCGCACTCCATTCGATTTCCACGCGTTCGACGCCATCGAGCTGTTTGACCGCCCGCTCCACATCGCCGCGAATCTGATCCTTGAGCGGACAGGCGGGCGTCGTCAATTCGATGTGTAGGCGCACCGATGAGCCCTCGACGGCCACGTCCTTGATCATATTGAGCGTGATCAGATCCTTGTGCAGCTCAGGATCGTTCACCGTCCGAAGTTGTTCTCGAACCTGCTCCGTAGTCACCTGGCCCATGCGCGTGCATCCTTTCCATAAGTCGTGCTTCGAGGCGTTTTGTGGACTATAGTGTCGGATCGATTCCGGTTCCACCCGAAGCCCGTGTGTATTCGGGCTATGATGGAAGAGGTGGGTTGAATCGAACGCGGCGGGGATTCGAATCTCGCGGCGTCTTACTCAGAATGGGAACGCGACCGATGCGGTCCTTCTTGGCCCGCCGGTTGACAAAAGTGTTGGTATGGACGCACCCGGAAAACCACAAGCCAAACGACGCCGATTGGGGCGGGCGGCTGGATTCTGGATGATCGTCTTTGCGCTGGGGCTGGCGGTGGTCGGTATGATCTTGGCCCTACAGCAGGCGCGATCATTCACCATTCGCGTGATGTCCGAAGTCAAGTCGCAGGCGGCACGGACGGCCATGGATGCCCGAAACCGTCTCGATCGCGAGCTCGAAGCGGCGCTGTTTCGCGTAGCCCGACGCCTGAGCGCCGGCGAGCATGTGCGCGGCGTTTCCCTCAAGGAGATTCCCAACTGGATCGACGCGCTATACCTCTGGAACGGCAGCAAACTTCTTCCGCTCGCGGTTCGCGGTGATACGCCGGAACGATTGACCACCCTGATCGAAGCCAGATTGGCCGTACGCTCGCTCGCGGGGCTCGCCACGTTGGATCGCCACACAGAGATTCTCTACGACAACCTTGGCGATCAACCGGTCGTGCTCGCCTGTTTGGACGTGAGCACCACCCCGGGGCGCGTAGCGACGATTGCGGCGCACTTCAATCTGGATCGGCTTCGCAAAGATGTTGTCGAGTCGATGTTGCCGGTCGGTTCGGGTTTGGAGGTGCGCCCACAGAAGGCGCCCCCCGGAATCTGGTCACAATCGTTGTCGGGACCGCTTCGCTTTTGGAGAATCGAGCCAACTCGGGCGTTCGTTCGGGATCAGCAGTCGGCTGTCGTACGGCAAACGCTCGTCTATCTCGGGCTTACAACCTGCGCGCTGATTGCCCTGCTGGGAGGCATGTGGTTTCTCATTCGCGTGGCGCGCCGTGAGATGGCCCTCGCCGAACTCAAAGCCAACTTCGTAGCCGATGTCTCGCACGAACTCAAGACGCCGCTCGCCCTGATTCGCATGTTCGCCGAAACCCTCCAAGAGGGACGTGTGCCGACCGAAGAAAAACGCCGCGAATACTACGGGATCATTTTGCGCGAAAGCACGCGCCTGACCAATCTCATTAACAACATCCTGGATTTCGCACGGATCGAAGCCGGCAAGAAAATGTTTACGTTCGATACCGTCGACGCCGGGCAGGTTGTCCGAGACACCTACACAGCCTACACCGCCCAACTCGACGCCGCCCGGTTCGAGCACCGTCTTTCGATCGACCCGGACCTGCCCCCGGTGCGCGCCGATCGCGACGCGATCGCCCAAGCAGTGCTCAATCTAATCAATAACGCGGTGAAATACTCTCCGGACGAACGTTTTCTTTTTATCGAGGTGACCGCCGACACGCGCCGCGGACGCCACGGCGTGCTGATCTCCGTTCACGACCGGGGGATCGGAATCAGCCCAGAGGATCGCCAACGCCTGACGGAGGGTTTTTTTCGTGCGTCCGACGGCAGGGTGCGCAGTCAGAGCGGGGCCGGGCTCGGGCTCGCCCTCGTCAAGCACATCGTCGACGAGCATGACGGCACGTTCGACATCGAATCACGGCTCGTCAAGGGCAGTACGTTTCGTATCTTTCTCCCGGCTGCACAAGACGGCGACGGACAGAACCAGACACCCGCGGACAAGAACATACCCACCCCGGAGGCACCGAAAACTTCATCTCACGGAAGCCCTGTGCTATAATAGGCGTGCGTCGCGGCATCCTCCGCGCTAAGGGCCGGCATGGCGCATTCGCGCATGGTCGGGTCCACCTACGTTGTATGTCATCGGAGGCATGAATCAATGGCACGAATCTTGATCGCGGAAGACGAAACGGACATGGCCATGGGCCTGCGAGACAACCTTCAGTTCGAAGGGTACGAGGTGATTGTCGCCGGCGATGGCGAGGCGGCGCTCACCGCAGCCACCACCCAAAGCCCGGACCTGCTGCTGCTCGATATCATGATGCCCAAGATGGACGGGCTTGAAGTGTGTCGCCGCGTGCGCGAAGCGGGCTTTACCATCCCCATTCTCATGCTCACCGCCAAGAGCCAGGAGATCGACGTCGTGCGCGGTCTTGAGATGGGCGCCGACGACTACATTACTAAGCCGTTCAGCGTGCGCGAGCTGCTCGCCCGCATCAAAGCCGCACTGCGCCGCACCGACGTGGGCAAGGGATTATCGCGCATTTTGCAAATCGGCGAATCGACGGTCGACCTCGTGAAGGGACGGGTCGAGCGCGGCAAAGAGACGTTCCCACTAGGCCACTTCGAGCTTGAAATCCTAAAAATGCTCGTGGAAAACGTCGAAAAGCCCGTCGAACGAAATCAGTTGCTCGACGTCATCTGGGGGCTGGAGGGGTTCCCCGCAACCCGAACGGTCGACAACCACATCGTCAGTCTTCGTCGCAAGATCGAACCCGACCCCAAACATCCGCGCTACATCGTCACGGTCCACAGCATCGGCTATCGATTCGTGCCTTAGAGCATTTCCCGTCCTTGTGCGCCGCGCCGCGGGCTTTAAGCCCGCGCGATCTTACCGGTCTCGAAAACGATTCGGATGCCGAAGAACCGGCCCATGAGAACGACAAATGCTCCAGAGGAAAGACAGTTATTGTATCGTGACACAACCCCTTCGATCCGCCCTTTCTGATCAGGGACGCCCGTGGACAGAACGCTACGCGAGAACTGACTGCGTAGTAATGGGTTCAAAACGATCCAAGCGGGTCGCCCACGCCGCGTGATCTCGCCGGTCGCAGCGCGAGTCGAGGCTTGACGGGGGTGTTAACGGATTGTCTGACACACATCGATCGCAGCCCATCCGTCCCAAACTCTTGACTGCACCGCCAGGGACTCGAACCCCGGACCCGCTGATTAAGAGTCAGCTGCTCT
>CAZWWW010000132.1:0-7809 GCA_964637715.1 uncultured Phycisphaeraceae bacterium
ATCCTGTGATCAAACAGCGTGTCTTCGGAATAGCGAACCCAATCGGGAAACCCGCCGGCACGCCGCCACAGGGCTTTGGTGAACGCCAGGGACCGTGCGGACGGGTTGAACGTGGCGGGATCGACCGGTTCAAGTTGCCCGCGCATCGTAGCCAGTCCCACGACTTGCTCAAGCAGCGTTTGCGCATCAATCCGATAAAAACCGCCGACACACTCGGTCGCCGGGTCCCGCTCAAACGGGGCTATGAGTTGGTAGAGCCAGGCGCGCTCGGCGCGACAGCCGGCGTCAATCGTGGCGATGATCGTGCCCGCCGCCGCCGCGATACCCAAGTTGCGCCCCCGGGCGATGTTGACGCCGCCCGCTTCGATGATTCTGATCCAGGAGCAGCGAGCCGCATACGCCCTTAGCAGCTCGACGGTCTCATCCGTCGATCCGCCGTCTACGACGATGAGTTCGTGCGGCGCGTACGACTGATCGACCAGAGAATCGATGGTCACCGCGCAGCCCGCGCCGTCGTTCTTGACGGTCATGACGACGGAAACCTGTGTCGTGCGGTCGGTCATGGTTACAATCCCGGGCACACTGAGGTCAGCGCCTTTAACCTGCCGGGTGTATCAACGGCACCGCTTACGCCGTGTGGTGGTGCATACCCGGTAGCTGGGCGAGTCCGGTCGATCCAATGGGCGACCAGCGGTAGTCGTCGTACCAGGCCGCCGATCAATCGCCCGCACGCGCGAACGAAGCGATAAAGTCTGGCCACCATCAGCCACCCCGGATGTCTATGCGGATATAAGCCGGCGAGGTGTCCGCGGTCCGGTCTGAGCAGTGCCCAGAGGTATCCGGCTCGGAACCGCCACCCCGGCGTGCACAGCAGGTTCGTGCCTACTGCCCGCCACGACGAACCGGCGTCTTGCGGCGCCTCGTGGAGGACCAGCCGATCGCGCAAGTTCGTGGGGCCCGCGCCAAGCGCCTCCAGCGCGGTCGCCGGAACGAGCGATCCGAACCGTTGCTCAGCGCATTGAGTTGCCCGCGCCACAGCCAGCGACACGTGCCAGGCAGCGCAGAGGTGTACCACGCGGGGCCAGTTGATCGACGCTGCGTGCGTGTCCACCCATCGTTTGAGGTCGTAAAGCCAGATCAACCGCGAACAACCGTGAAACGCGGCGTGGGCGGCGAGATGCACGAACATGACTTCCGGGGAGGGAATCATAGCGTGCGATTGACCGACGACTGCAGGTCGGGCGTCACGCCAGAAGGATGCCTCGGGGATTATCTGCGCATACCGCAGTGGTCGCAGCGGTCTTGCGTGGAGATCGATGCGCAACGGCTTGGGGTCGTTCGACAGCAATTCGGTTTCGTAATAATAGGTGGGGAAGAAATCGTCACGCAGCAAGGACATCCCCTCGTGGCACCCAGCTCGTTTGAGCACGGTAACCGCGCGCCGCGCGTCCGCCTGGCGTACCAGCAAATCAACGTCGCTCATCGGGCGCAGGTCGGGTGTGGCATACACGGTCACGTTCAGCGCCGCGCCTTTGAGCAACATGACCGGGATGTTCGCTTCGTGTAACGCTGTCAGCACCGGTTCCAGTTGCGCGGTCAAGCGAATGTTGCGACGCGCGACGGCCTGTGCCGAAACACGAAGCTGACGAACCACCCACGCCGGCGTGCCTGGCCCATTTCCCGTTTTTGCGTTCCGAGCCGCGTGCTTCAGCCCGCGCGATCTTCCCGGTCCCAATAACGGTTCGGCCGCTGAAGAACCGACCCCTGAAAACGAACAATGCTCCAGCCCACGTGAATCCAACGCTTCGAGCGTCAGTCCGCCCAATCCGCTGCGCGATGCGACCTCCACCAGCTCGCCCCATACGGACTCAGATACCGGTGCGTAGCTACAAAAAGGCGCTCCGCGACCAAGCAGCGACGCGATCGTGAGATGGGGTTCGTGTACGGGCATAACTTACGCGCTGCGCGCTCGGGCGGATCGCTCGGTGTCGATCGTGCGTTCGAGAAGTGAACAGGTGTCTTCAATATCACCGCTGACAAGTTGAAAGCTTTGTGCACCGCGGGCGACAGCCGAGAGCACATCGATCCCCGGTCGCTCGCAACCGAACAGGTTGAAACAAACGCGGTGAAGCTCGAACGCCGCCTGTGCCCTACTGATCGGCACCAGTGCCGGTGTCGCCCCGCTTACGTGTTTCGGAAACACCACATAGCGAACCGGGCAAACCCGCCCGATGCAATCGGGTCGCACCTGAAACGGAGACACGAACCCCACGAATCCTTTCGAACCTTTCAGGTAGCGCGCACCGGCGTGGGTCGTCAGCCCGAACCGATCCAGGATCGGATTGGCTGCCTCTTTCATGCAGATAGCTCGGGGGAACGGGTGAAGCTCCAACGACCGGGCGTGCAGCAGGGCGAACTCATCGCACAGGTAGCGCCAGCCGCGCGTCAGCAGGGCCGTCGCCAATGTCGACTTCCCGCTTCCGGAGTCGCCCGGAAAGATCACGCCAACCCCGTCGTACTCCATCGAAGCCGCATGGATCTGTAGATATTCAGGACGAAGTTTCGGTAGCTCCCAGTTCACCGCCCATTCGACATAGGGCAACAACTCGTCGTAGTTCGTCGGTGAGAAACGCAAACGCCCGTTCAAATGGATCTCATAGTGCGACGCATAGCCCATAACGCGCCGCGCCGGTTTTACTTCCACCTCAACGGCGTCGCGTATCGGAACCGGGCAGCGACACGGTGCGTAGAGCCGTTCGTATTCCTTCCGAAACCGGCGCACCGACGAACGCAACGCGATGGGGATCACGCCGATTTGAAAATACCGTACCTGCGTGGTCATCAACATCTCCTCGTCGGCGTCAGGAGGTTCTCCGGTCCCTATCGATGCCACTATCCGGCACCGATGAGCGTAGGGGCTCGTTCCGTGAATCGACGATCAACCCATGCTTCCGTAACGCCGCTATGAAACGCGCCACATGATCCTTGGCCTCGGCGCACCCCACCGCGTATACCTCGCTGAGCCGATCGGCGATCACATCGACGCCGGTCGTGCCGTCGCACGACGACCAGATCAGGAACCCCGTCGCGTTAAGGCGGTGCGTGCTCTGAGTTTCGGGATCAAACAACAGGGCCTCGCCGTCCAGTTCGTGCAGGACCACGTCACGCCGACGTTGCGGACGATCGGCGCTTGCTTCGTCGCACGGGGCACAGATCGGATCATCTCGGCGATGCTGCGCGGCGATGATCTCTTGCGTTTGCGTCATCGCTCGCTCCCCGCCTGACTGACGCGTTGATTAAACGTCGATCGCGACGTCTCTGCTACAATGGCCGACCAGAACGCCCGGCTGTTCAGACAGAGAGGTGGCACGCGACGACCGTCGACAAACACAGCCGGTGTCGACGTAACGCCCATCGCACCGGCCAATTCGAGATCGCGCTCGATGCGATGTTGAACGGGGTCCGAATACATGTCGCGCAGGAGTCGTTCCGGGTCGAGCCCGGCTCGACGCGCGAGGGCTTCGTACTGCCGACCGCCCTTATCGCGCCGATGGGCGAACAGCAGGCGTTTCATTCGCGCATACGCGGCATCGCCCCCTTGAATCCGGGCCGCCTCCGCCGCCCGCGCCGCTTGCATGGACTCGTTCATGTCAAGCGCGACCGGTCCTTCTGCGTCGTGGTGCGGGAGGTAATGTCGTTCTACGGGCGTCGGACGTCCGATGGCGGGAAGCAGCTCGTCGTGCCACGAACGGTCAAAGCAGACGGACGCCGTGGAATCGCAATCCGTGAAGAGCTGAATACGCGGCGCGTCCGTTGGTGCCTCGTCTATCGAGGCGGTCATCAAACCGGCCGAGACGACCGGTTGGGCGTAAAACTCGCGGAGCACCAGGTCCGCGTTTTCGCGCAGCGATTCATAGGCCTGTTTGAACGCCCCGGCTTTTCGCCACTGGTGTTTCGCAGTCGAGAGCGCGTCGAAATACCACCATACGCCGGCCACCGCGCAAACGGACATCAGGCAAGCCGATCCGATCACACGACGCCGCATCGAATTAGAGCATTCCCCGTTTTTGTGTTCCGAGCCGCGGGCTTCAGCCCGCGCGATCTTCCCGGTCTCGATGCCGGTTCGGGTGTCCAAGCACCGGCACATGAAAACGATAAACGCTCTAACAACCGATGGGCGCGCCGAGGATTCGTTTTGATCGGAGCCCTGTGATCCTGCGGCCCGGGGCAGCGACCACCACACACCGACGAACATCAGGGCGTTGATGGCGTGAATCGCCAGACACGCCGAACACCACTGGCCGAGCGTCAACAACATGACACCCATGTAGAACACCGAAGCAGCCAGACCCACCAACGTGGCCACGCGCCAACCGGCGGAGACCCAACGCGATACCCCCTCGTCCGGCGGCGCCATAACCAGCCATACGCCGAGAAAGACGAAATAGGCCAGCCCGATCAGCGAGGCGGGAACATAGACGCGGCGCTGGCCGATGTAGACATCGAAGCTGCCCCATCGACTGTCGACGACATCCGCGCACCGCGCACTCGGTAACCACGACAACCCGCAGGGCGACGTGACCGCCGCGGCATCGCGCGCACCAATCTGCCATCCCCCGTCATCCGCCGCGACGAGTCGACCTGAGACCCAGGCACCCGACAGAACGAGCGCTAAGAGCGCCGCGTGAACGAATGTTGTTAATCGACCGGAATCCATCGCGGTTCACCAATGGCTACGGGCATTGGCCGCCCGAGCATGCCCCGTTGCAACAGGCCTCGTTACCACCCGGGCAGACGTGACCCGTCGGATAACAACTAAACTGGTAATGCGCCGCGTACGCCTGACTCGCCAGAAACGTCGAGAGCAACGGTGCGACAAACGCCAGCTTCGCTCCTTCGCGTATCACCGCCCTACGTGACGCAAGATTTCCCTTATGCGCACACGCGCCGGGTTCGATTTCGCGATCGCCATCACGCGGTTCGATTGGCGTCGAAGGTGGCGGATCGGTATCGAACTGATTGGTATCTTTCGATCGCATCGTGTTGCCGTCTGCGCAGACCTTACCCCTCAGTGAGCGACGCGCGCCGCCCCCAGCTTATCGAAGTTTCTATCGGACGATTGTCGGCGCGGATGAAGTTGGCCGGCGCATCCACGAAACGGCAAGATATCCGACCATTTGTAACCACGGACGGATTGATGGAACGACTGCGCCCCAAAGATACGGTAAGGGCCTGATGTTGCCGCTCGCCCGTGTTGGTTCCGAATCGTTCGGGTCTGGCGAATGGTACCGGGAGGATCGCCCGCCGTGCGTTACAACCCCTGCAGGACGAACGGGTTGGTGCTCCGTTCGTGCCCGATGGTGGTTTCGGGACCATGCCCGGAAAGTACACGGGTGGCATCCGGTAGGGTCATCAGGTTCTCTCGAATGTTGGTCATGAGCTGCGACCCGTTGCTGTGTGGAAAATCGACCCGCCCGACGCTGCCGAGAAAGAGTGCGTCGCCCACAAAAACAACCCCCAGTGCTTCGCAATACAGCGCCCGACCCCCGGGCGAATGGCCCGATACGTCGAGCACGCGCCAGGTTGTTCCGTCCAGTTCAAGCTCGTCGCCGTGCGGCAAAGCTTTGGGATCGGTTACATTGGTGACAAGCCCGGGGCCCATGAGTCCCGAAAGATTCTCCATCGGATCGGTCAACGCCGCCCACTCCTCTCGCGCAAGGTAGACCGGCAGGGCACCGAGCGCGTCGCGCACCTTGTCGATTCCGGCGATGTGGTCGGCGTGAGCGTGGGTGAGCACGACGGCACGCGGTTCAAGGCGGTGGGTGCCCACATAGTCAATGATTTTTCTGGCCTGCGGCGGCAACCCCGGATCGATAATCCAGCAGGGACCGCCGTCGCGCAGATGAACCGTGTAGCCGTTTTCCACATAGGTCGGGTCGTTGGTGATGTAGGTTTGAAGCTTTGGTTCGATCATAGGAACCCTCGACGTGGCCAAAGAGACAACACACCCGAAAAAACATTAGAGCAAACGCTGTTGTTGTGCAGCGGTCGAATCGCCCATTCATCCGGCTAACCGACTAGTGCTTCGTCACACCTTGTTTTTGGGGTGGCATGGGCAAGCAGCCGCTTGCCCGTGTTGTTCCGGTGGCCGTCACGGGCAAACAAGTTTGCCCATGCCACCCACAACAAACGCTAAGAATAAGCTGTGACGCTGCACTACAGCAATATCTGTTATTGTGTATCGCCGTATCGAGTCGATTCGCCGGATGAAACGATGATTCGACCGCTACACAAAAATAGAGCTTGCTCTAGCCGCGTTCGACGAGGCGATCGATCAGGAAGCTGGACTGTTCCAGCGCCTGTTCCTTGAAGGGACCGAAGAAGTCGCGCACGTCCTCAAAAAGTCGAGCGAACGCGTCGCGGTCCGCGTTGTCCACGATCTCGTGGAGCTCGCCCACCGCCTGCGCGAACGCGGCTGTAACCCGCCGCGTGTCGGGGTTGGACATCTGAATCGATGCGTATAGATCGGGCGATTGAGCGAAGTGACGGGCGGCCATCAGCAGCTCCATCAGGTATACCGGGGAGGTGAACTTCAGCGTGTCATCCAGTGGCACGCCGAGTCGACTGAGCGTTCTACCCAGCACCTCCGTGGAGAAATGGGTGAGCACCTGCACGATCGACATGGCCCGGTCGTGCTCGTGCGGGGCGCACTCCATAAGCACCAGACCGCGGGCATGGAGCATGTTCTTAAGCCACGCCAACCACTCCGCGCCGCGTCCGGGACAGAGCACGACGCGCTGCCCTTGAAGCGAATGAACCGTGGGCCCGAACAACGGATGTGTTCCGACGACGCTCGCCCGGCATGTTTCCAACATGGTTTTCACGGGTTCGACTTTGATCGAGGTTACGTCCATCAGCAGCGCGTCTTCGCGCACACGGGGCCCGACTTCGCGGATAACGGATTCGGTGACATCCATGGGCACGCTGACGATAACGACGTCGGCTACGGACGCGGCGTCCGTTGCCGTCAGAGCGGTGTCGAGATCGGCGATCATGACCGGATGACCGAGATCGGCGAACAGCTCAGCCATGCACCGCCCCATGGCCCCGTGACCGCCGATGACCGCGACGGTCTTGGGTTCGATGTTGAGCGGCACCTCGGCTTTAAGGGCCGCCTGCCGATCGCGACTGCCCCACAACACGAGGCGGAACAGGCTTTCGATGAGCTCCGGCGACAGACCCAGCGGCCCCGCCCGATGCCAGCGATCGTCCAGCACCTCGCGCTCGCGCACGAAGTCGCGAATCGGCACGCGATGCAGGCGCTTGTGTTCCGCGATCTCACTTACGATGGCGTTACGGCGGGAGAGTAGTTGTAGAATGTTGCGATCGACGGCGTCGATCATGGCGCGCAGCACGGGAAGCGGTCGAGCCGTCGATGTTTCTTGTTGGGGTGCGTCGTCCGTCACGATACTTTGCTCACTTGCTCGACGGCGCTGCGGAGTTGCTCGATGGCGCGATCGATCTCGGGCTCGGAGGTGCCCCGGCCCACACTGAACCGCACCGCGCCGAAGGCGATCTCCTCCGGAACGTCCATAGCGCAGAGCACAGCCGAGCGCTTACGCACGCTGCTGTGGCACGCCGCACCCGTGCTCGCACAAATATCCGGACACGCCGCGAGCACCTCCGCGCCGATCCGTCCGCGGAACCCGACGGCCAACGTGTTGGGCAGACGCCGTTCGGGGTGTCCGAGCAGGACCACGTCGTCACCCAGCATGTCGTAGAGTCCGGCAAACAATCTATCTCGAAGGC